>QHOD01000237.1 GCA_003218615.1 Verrucomicrobiota bacterium | reverse complement strand
CTCAGCCCCACTCAATGGCGCAACGAGTAAACTTTTTCCATCGGTCGTTGAAATTGCAACAGGTCTGGCGGGATCAACGTTAAGCAATTCCAGCACGGGCTTGTCTAGAATCAGCGCGAATGAATTTCCGTGCCGCACGAGCATTTTGATCATCTCCAGTGACTCATTGTACATACATTGTATCACCGTTCAAGCACGAATCTTCTACCCAAACATTCGTTTGCGGGGCGGATGTGAGCGACCCGGATGATAACGTGCTTTTCAGGCCACCCCTGCATCAACGTAGAGTACGCTCCGCGACGACCGCTTCGTCAAGGCGCGCAGAGTGGACCCAAAGAAA
>QHOD01000236.1 GCA_003218615.1 Verrucomicrobiota bacterium | reverse complement strand
CGTGAACTCGCCGAGTTTCAGATTTTCGATCAATGCTATTTCTCCGGCCCGGTCGCGAGGTCCGTCTGGATGAATAGACTGAAACCCTTCGGCGATTTTGCTTTCTACTGCTTTCCAGTCCTTCGCCTTAAAATCGGCCCACATCTGTCTTTCCATTTTTTCGCCTTCAGCTGCGCCTGCGGCAGTGGGAGTCTCCTGGGCGCGAAGGCATACGGCTGCCGAGAACCAGGATAGAACAATCGCCACTATCCAAGTGAGAAAGGCGAATCTATTTTTAAATACTGCGCGGTTGGCAACGAATTGATTATTGGTCGGTTTCATAGTGAAAGCACGCTATCGGCCCAGTCATTCCATTTAAACTTCGAATCTAATGACTGGCGGCCTCGATTTTTGAAATCAGTTCTAGGGAATCGGCGTCAGGTTGGCATGGCAAATCCATTGCCAGTTGTTTTGAGTTTTCTTCCAGACACTGAGGCGCGCCGCGGGCTTTGTCGGCAATCTTTCCAGATCGATCGTTTCTTGCGCCGAAATCATATAGGTCACCACAATGTTGTCGCCGTTGGTGGTCGATTTAAGATCGCTCAGCGCGATCTTGCCGACATTCAGATTTTTGATCAACGATATTTCGCCGGCCCGATCTCGCGCTCCATCCGGATGAACAGACTGAAATCCTTCGGCGATTTTGCCTTCCACTGCTTTCCAATTCTTCGCTTTGATGTCCTCCCACATCTGTTTTTCCATCTTTTCGCCGTCGTTGGTTGTTGAGTTCATTGTTCACGAATCCTATTGGACTCGCTGCGACTGTCAAACTTCGAACGTGTCGTTTGCCAAACGTGGACGAAATACGAGGCTTAATCCGACGTTTAGACAGTGAATTCGAAGAATTTTTTTGCCGAGCTAAAGCGGAGAAAGGTTTACACCGTCGCGGTCACGTATGTGGTCGCCGGCTGGGCCCTCGCGCAGGGTATTGCGCAGGTTTTTCCGGTTTTCGATATCCCGAATTGGGCGGTGCGACTATTTGTGCTGCTGATCGTGCTCGGGTTTCCAGTTGCACTAATCCTCTCCTGGTTTTTCGATTTCACTCGATACGGAATTGTCCGAACTCCAGATGTCGATGTGGCCGGCAAGATCGACATCGCGCAGCCAGCGAACTCGACCGAAAGATCGATTGCCATATTGCCCTTCGTCGATCTAAGTCCGGCCAAGGACCATAACTACTTCAGTGACGGCATTGCCGACGAAATTTCGACCGCGTTGGCGAAGATCGATGGCCTGCGCGTGGCAGCGCGGAGGTCTTCGTTCTGGTTCAAGGACAAAGAAGCCGAACTCACTGAAATCGCGGAGAAGTTAAACGTCGAGCACGTGCTCGAAGGAACTGTCCGGCGCGATGGTAATCGGGTCCGCATCAGCGCCGAGCTAATCGACGCGCGGAACGGATTCAGCTTGTGGTCGGAGACCTTCGAGCGCGAATTCCAAGGTATCTTTGCGCTGCAAGACGAGATTACACGTTCAACCGTCGATGCGTTGAAGCTCAAGCTCAACGTCGCCGCCACCGCGCCTCCCTCGCGTAGCATCGATGCCTACGATGTTTATCTGCACGGTCTCTTTCTCTCCGATAAAGGCACGGAGGAACCGCTCCGACAAAGCCTGGAATTCTTCGAACGCGCTCTGCAAAAGGACCCGCGATTCAGTCGCGCGTGGACCGGCATCGCCAAATCCTGGCTGTGGCTGGCCGACGCTTACGTGCCGCCGCTGGAAGCATATCCAAAAGTGCGCGAAGCCGCGCTGAAGGCGCTCAAGATCGACAACGACGAGGCCGAAGCGCACGTTTATCTGGCTGAAACCAAACGCATACTCGACTGGGACCTCGATGGCGCGGAAGCGGAATTCAATCGCGCAGTCGAGATCGAGCCGAATTCGACGCCGTCCAATTATTTCATCGCTGCGCTTTACGCCGCCCGCGGCGAGCGTGAGAAAGCCCTGGCCTACTTGCAGCGCACGTGGAAGATCGATCCAGCGTCGCTGTGGGTGAACAACTCTGCTTGCGAACTCTACCGTTATTTTGGCTTGTATGACGAAGCGATCGCAGCCGGCCAACGCGCATTACAACTCGATGCGACATTTCTCTACGGCGAGCCGTTATTGGCGGCACTCTATCGCGAGACGGGACGCTTCGATGAGGCGATTGCGCTCTACGAGAAGGCGCAGAGTGTCAGGGGCAGACCAGGATTTGGTCTGGCGATCACCTACGCGCGGATGAATCGGCGCAAGGAAGCACAGAAAATTCTCGAAGCGGCCGTCGCGGCGCGGGGTCGTTACACTCCGGGCGACGCGATCGCGCATGTGCACGTGGCACTGCATGCGCACGACGACGCGATTCGAGAACTTGAACGCGCATGCGACGAGCGTTCGTCATCATTACACTTCGTCGGCATCGCTCCGGAATTCGTTCCATTGCGTTCCGATCGGCGTTTTACGTCGATTTTAAAGAAAATCGGACTTGAGCCAGAAAAAGTGTTCGCAGTGACAGGCGGCGCGGGGCGGATCGCATGCATTCCGAAGATCAAAACCGCAATCAAACCAAAATATAAGATCGACATCGTCCAACGCTGCAACGGTGTGACTTCAAAATAACGTTGCTCTTCTTCAGTTCGTTTGCGGAACAGCGAGTAGATGCGCGGCAACGACAGAAGCACGATGAGCCAGACAATAAAGTTCGGAAATTTCCAGCCGAACCAGAGAAGGAGCGCGAATCCCGGCAACCAAAGCCAGCGCGAAAGCGCGGTCACGATTCGCCCGCCATCGAGCATCCCGACCGGTGTCAAATTGAAGAGATTTAGAAAATAGCCAAACCAGGCGAGCGCGATAAAAAGCGGCGCGCTAAAGATTTCGCCCAGCAAATTGCAGAGCAATGCGCCAAAAGTGCCCAGCATCGGGCCGCCGATTCCTACGCACGCTTCCATCCAGGCGTTACGCGGCGCTTCTTTCAGCGCAATGAACGCCCCCATGAACGGAATGAAAACGGGTGCACCGACTTTGAGCCCGAATTTTTTCGCGACAAGCAAATGGCCGGATTCATGCACGAGCAAGAGAAGGACAAATCCAAGCGCGAAGCGCCACCCCCAGAATTGCATGTAGACCCACACCATCAGGAGCATGGTGCCGCCGGATTTCAGCAGGATCGGGAGGAACTTTAATAGCGGCAGCAGAATAAACTTTAGTTTTGCGAAAAACTTTGCGAACAGGACCCCCACCACACCGACCGGGCCGAGTGCTTTTTTGATACGACTCCACGCCGTCTCCGTCTTCGGTGGCTCAAACTGCATTTCTTCGGTTTGAAGGTTCATTGCCAAAAATTAGATCTGCGAACCGTGTAGTTCGTTAAACGCATCGCCCAGATGATCGAGCACATCGCTTGCCAGCAGCGACTCTTCGCTGGCGCCTCCACGAAAAATCGCGATTTCCGCCGCGCGCCCGCAAATCCATGCACCTAGCCGTGCAGCATCGTAAAGGTGCAACCCTTGCCCGAGCAAACCAGCACAGACACCAGTGAGAACATCGCCCATTCCGCCGCTGGCCATTCCGGGATTGCCCGTAGTGTTATAGCTCAACGGCCGTTCACGTTCGGCCACGATCGTCCGGCTGCCTTTTAACAAGAGCGTCACCGGAAAACGGTTGCAGAATTTCGTTGCTGTTTTGGCGCGCGTCTCTTTTTTAATGGGGAAAAGACGTTTCATCTCGCCCGGATGCGGGGTGAGCAACCGCTCGCCCTTGCAACGTTTGAGCGTGGAAATTTTGTCAGCCAAAATGTTGAGCCCGTCAGCGTCAACCACCATCGGTTGTTTTGCCTTTTCGATGAGCTCGAGGATTTCAGCGGCACGTGATCTGCCAAGACCAGGCCCCAGCGCCCAGATGTCGATTTTTTCCTTGAGTAAGTCGCGATAAAGTTTGACCGGTTTAACCATTGCTTCCTGCCGCGCGGCCGCGGCGACGATCGGATAAATTTCTTCGGGAACAAACACTTCCACCAATCCGGCGCCTGATCGCAACGCTCCCTGCGACGTCATGAGCGCGGCGCCGATGAATCCTTTGGAGCCGGCCACGACGCCGATGCGGCCAAATTGATTCTTGTATGCGTCGAATTTTCGTCTCCGCATCAGCTGATGAAGAGCGGGCGCGCAAGCGACAATTTCTTTTTCCTTTTTCTCCGGCGGCCGCAGCTCGTCGAGCGGGGCAACTTCCAGCTGGCCGACAAAGTTCAGGGCGTCATCCGCCACCAGTCCCGGCTTTGCGAACCCAATCGTGACGGTAAAATCCGCGACGACAGTATCGCGATCCGTTTTTCCTGAATCGCCATCGAGACCGGTCGGAAGATCGACAGCGAAAACGTACGCATTTCTTTCCCGGCGCAGCTGGTTGATCCGACGACAAGCCGCACGCACGGGGTCGCGCAGCGGCGGTTTTGCCCCCAACCCAAGTAAACCATCGAGAATGATGAGGGCGGAAGCGCTGCTCAAGTGTGCTTCCGTGGCGACCGCATCCTGCTCAGCGGTGAGGGAATCAGCCAGATAGGCAAATAACTCGACGACGGTGATGCCGGCATCCCTGTCCACTTCGTCTGTCCAATCCGGCATTCTGGGAGCTGTATCTCGCAAAGCATCCAGCTTTTTTCGCATCAGTTCGCTGCAATCGCTCTCTTTAAACCCAAGCCGGACCTCGATTTTCCATCCTCGGCGCCGCAAGCAGTGCGCGGCAACCAGCGCATCGCCCGCATTATGACCCTTGCCGGCAAAAAGAATGCAAGTGCCCGGATTTGGAAAAAATCTGGTGACTACTCGCGCAACGCCCGCCCCTGCTTTATCCATCAACGCTTCGACTTCGACGCCTCGCGCGAATGCCGCTTTCTCGGCGTCTCGCATCTGCGCTGAAGTCAAAATCGGCGAGTTCACTCAGCCTTCCTGCTTTCGGGCGGTTGCACTCGCTTCTGAATCGAGTGTCTTCGACGATTTCTTTTTCTTCGAAGACTTGGTTCGTGAACTGCGTTTGTGAGAACGCTTGGAACTGCTCACTTTTGTTTGATCGATGTACGATTGCAATGGAATGCTGTCGTCAGTGGCTACGCCGGTCCGGCTCGATGTGCTCGTGACCGAAGAACGACCGCGGATTCCGGCCGCAATCTCTGTTGCAAGTTTTTGCCGATAAGAAGTGCTTTCGGCATAGGCCCCTTCCGTCGGGTTCGTTAGAAATCCGCACTCGACCAACACTGCCGGGATCCCCGTCTTTCGCAGCACGTAGAAACCGCGGCGCCGCACTCCGCGATTGGCCGACGGCGCGCCGCCTGCGACGAAATAATGGACGGCGGAGGCAAGCGGCAGGCTGTCGCGGCTGTAAAAATAGGTTTCAATACCACCCGCGCCCATACGCTTTGCCGAGTTGAAATGAATACACACGAAAATCGCGTTGCGATATGAGTTCGCGATTGCGACCCGCGTTGCCAAGGGGACAAAGACGTCGCTATCCCGGGTCATCACGACGCGATATCCAGCGGCCGTAAGAACGCCCTTAAGGCGCTGTGCGACATCCAGCGTCATCTCTTTTTCTGGGATTCGCTGTCCCGGAATACCACCGCGATCAAAGCCACCATGTCCGGCATCGATCACTACGGTCGTGGATGGTCCACTGGTTTGAGGATCGCGGCTCGTCTGCGCCGCCCGGGAAGCGGGGCACACCATGCTTGCAACCGAGAAACCGGCGATAATCAAACGGAGCTGCGAAAAACTTATTTTCATCACTGCTCGTCCTTAGGCAAGCCCGGCGGGCGCTCCGAAAGTTTCGGCGCGGTATCGCGCGCGGTTTGCGAGGCCGGCGACTCGAGCACGCCTCCACGCACGGCCACCTCGCCATTAGCGGCGTGGACAAGGCGTGGGCGAGTCTTTGCTTCCATAAAAGAAGAGTGCGCAAGCAACTCGCCGTTCAAGCCAACGCGCGAATAGGACCATGCCCGCGGCGCGGCGCAGTGCAGAACATGCAATTGATTTGCATTATCGATTTCCGCCTGCGGTTGCTCGAATGCAATGGCCCGGCCTAACGAATAAGTCGCATAAACAATTCCAGTGTCCTTATCCTGCACCCGCACATACAAAGAGGTATGGTCCGGAAAGCGGTTTGTAAGCAGTGAGTAAGTCCGCGCGTTGCCTGGCGCGGAAGCCCCTTCCGGAATGCCGACCGTTTGCTGCCAGATCGGACGGGCATCGGTCACCTCAAAGACTTTTGTTCCCGAATAAAAAAACTTCTCCAAATCCGCGAAATAAATATGCGCGCGAACATGATAAGTGCCGAAGTCGTGCACAGGATAAAGCGGACCGAGATCGACCCGCTGCGTGACTTTTTGCCCGGCTTCAATTTTCAAGGGCGGCTGCGCGTTACTTGTCGCATTTGGCGGAATCTGCTGACCTTCGCCTCCAGTCACCTCAAATCCAAACCACGACTGACCATCAGCGTCATGAAGATCGACATCGCGCCCGGCAAGATTTGTGATGCGAATCATTGCCACGACCGGTTCGTAAGCAATGTACTGCAACCGCTTGAATTTTAATTCCACCTGAACTTGCGCCTCTGCTCTGACCGCAAAGAACAAAAGACACACAAACGGCAGTGCGCGCTGAATCACTCGGTAGAATAACGCAACTTGTTCAATAAGAGAAATCGGCGGCCGCTCCCGGTTTAATCCCGCGTTAAGAAACTGATCCAGAAAGGGCAGACAATTACGTCATGGTGACGAGCCACTCTCGGAAGGAGGAAAAAGTTGCAACAGCCGCGCAGGCTCCGCCTGAACGGCTTGCAATTTATCGTCGTAATAAACTAAAATTCTGTAACCGAGATATCTTCGCGCACCTTCCGCCGAGGAACTCATCTTGGCCGCTCGACCTTTCCCCGGGGGTCTGACCGATGCTGCAGCCGCGGAGAGCGCTGCCTCGGATGAGCCGCCTTTGGTTTTGGGGCGCAGGTAGCTGACCGAGAGTATCTCCGGATTTGTATCGGTCCAATCGTGCTTCGACGTCAGCCATTCATAATTCACATCGGCGTCGGTAAGTTTGACATCTTTATCCTCCACTGTGTCGTAAAAGAATACCTGGATTTTCACTTTTGTGTGATCAAATGCCGCGTTCGGCTCTTTCCTTATGCCGATCTGAAGCGTCAAACTTGTCTCCGCATC
>QHOD01000235.1 GCA_003218615.1 Verrucomicrobiota bacterium | reverse complement strand
GGAGGTAATCCGGTTTGCCGTCGCCGTTAAAATCGGCTGCCCCGATCAATTCATAACCACTTGTAATCGTCGGCCCGGACTGGGCGCTGGTAAGCGAGGTTACAGATAAATACCAGATCTGAGACTGGCGCGTGGTAGGATTGAACAACAAGTAGTCTGGATGACCGTCGCGATTAAAATCGGCCACACCCACTAACTTATAGCCGGCTGGAAGAGTCGGCCCGTTCGCGGCGCCGATGCGAACGTTGTTGTTCATATACCATATCAACGTCTGCTGCGTGCTGGGAATGTAAATGACCCAGTCGGATTTTCCGTCCTTGTTAAAGTCGCCCGTCTCCACGAGTTCCCAGCTGCTGGAAAGAGTAGGGCCGGACGCGGACCCGGAAAACGCCGCTCCAGATAAGTACCAAATCTGAGACTGGTGCGTAGTGGGATTGAACAGCAGATAATCTGAATGACCGTCGCGATTAAAATCCGCCACACCCATCACTTGCCAACCCGCCGGAAGAGTCGGCCCGGACGCGGCGCCGATGAGAGCGTTGTTTTTCAGGTACCAAAGTACCGTCTGTCTTGTGCTTCCATTGTAAAGGACATAATCGGGCCTCCCGTCGCCGTTAAAATCAGTTGGCGCGGGCGCGGGCGAATTCACCAAGTTATAACCGATAACGTCGAGATTGATGGCTTCCGGCGATGTTAGAGTGACGTCGGAAAACTGGCCTCGACAAACGAATGCATTCTGCACGTACGGATGCGCTTGCGGGCAGGCCGTGCTCAGCCAGTCACCGAAGTCGCCAGGCGAAGTCTGATTGAAATAGACGATCTTGCTGGTGCCGCGATTGATCGAGAAATAGCGTGTACCGTTCGAAGTGAGATTTCGGACGCTGACAGAGGACCAGCTGAACAGGTCCTGCGGGCGAAGATCACTCGCGCTGGTACCCAAGCGAGACCCAAGACCGAGGACCTCGTCGATTTCATGCTCTGTCTGACGCTGCGCATCGAAGTTGGCGCTGCTGGTAGGCCGGCTGAACTGAAACGGCGCTGTGGAGCTAAGCGTAACGATTCCATCAAATGGGCCGCCGCTGCCGACCGTGCCGTTTGCGAACATTGCTGGGGGCGTGTTCAACTTCACCGCTCGCCCGTCCGCGCTCGACGGAACGATATAAGAGGATAACCCAGTCGTCGGCAGGCTCGTGTTCGCCGTTGTATCGTAGCCGGTAACTGCATCCGCCACCAACGCATGGGTGTAAGTGGTCCACGGGACCTTGTAAACAACCAAGTAGCTTTGCGAAAGGGCACCCGATGGGAATGGGCTCCCGTTTGGCGCAGTCGTTGAGTACCGGAAAAGAATCTCGACCGTGATCGGATCGCTAAACAGCGACTCGTAAATCGAGATGGCCCGGCTGATCATCGCCTCGATCGTCGCCGCGTTCGGATTGCTGGTAATCGAGGAATCGAATGTTGCGTGGATGATCAGTCCAATGCTGGCCGTCGTGCTGGCCGTCAGCACATCCGAGGAGCTGCTCGTGCCGGTCGCATCGTAAGCGCGCACGCGATAGTAGTAGCTCGTGCCCTGGCTTAATCCCGTCACGACCCATCCAGTCACGTTGCCCACGTCCAGGTCGCGGTAACCATTCACATAACTGCTAAACGACCTGTCCGTGGAAACATCCAACCGATAGCCGATCGCACCGCTTACCTTGTCCCAGCCTGCCATAAAGGTGCTGCGTGTCGGCGGTGGGATTTGCGGGGGACCACCTTCAGTTTGCGCTGGAATTTGCCTGGTGTTTTGCAAATCGCGGGCGCTTTCCGGGTCAGCCCGCGTTGTGTGGATCCCCGCGTTGGCGGTGAATTCAGGTAGATTAGGATTCCGCCTCGGCGAACCTGTATCGGCTCCGAGGGCAGCGAGCCCCAAGACCACGCCAGCAGCAAATGTAATCGAACCTGTTATCGGAAAGCCTCGTCGTTGCATCTTTTTCCGCAAAGGCCGTCAGTTTAGATAGAAGATCTCATCGCGCAAATAAAAAACGGAACAACCGGTGGTGCCTGGTTGTGAGCGCGCGGACGTTCGTCACATGCGTCCACGCCGCTGATAGAACTCGTAGCGCTCGATGATTGAATCGACATATTTCCGTGTCCCCGGGAAATCGATATTTCGGAGGAATGTCTGTGGCGCTACCGCTGCGACCCCATCGCCACCGCTCCATCGCTGCGCGCGGCTCGCGCCGGCGTTGTACTCGGCCAGCGCAAACGGCAAAGGCTCTGATTGCGTTTCCCAGTGTTCAAAGGCGCGCCGTAAATACCAGGTGCCTGCATCGATGTTTGTCTTGGGATCGAAGAGTTGCTCAACGCGAAAGTTGTCGATCTTATTTTCACGCGCCCATTCGTTGGCCGCTTTTTCACTCACTTGCATGAGGCCGCGTTCTCCGGCGCCGCCGTACTTTTTTGGATCAAACCGGCTCTCACGCCAAACGACCGCCTTCACCAGCATCGGATCGAGATGATGCGCTATCGCGACAGAGCGAATCAGCTCATCATACCGTTGAAAACGCGCCGGGCTCATCCATTCGTAAAATGTGTAGATTGGGTCGCCAGATCGGACGGCCAGATAAACAGAGCCCACCGCCAACGCGAGCAATACGCAAACGATGAATTTAAACAGGAATCGAATCATTCAGGTTGCGCTCGTGCTTCTAATTGTGCTCGAGCTCGCTTGGCGAAATATAGATGCGTTCATCTTCGCGAAAAACCTCGGCTATGACGCGAAAACCTTCGGAGCAGTCCAACGAGCATTTCCAAGATTTTCATAATGGTTACAATAGACAATTACGATCACGAGCACGAGCACCAGCACCAATTATGAGCGGCGCATGATGACGCCCGGTTATGTTCGGGTAATTATCGACCGCGCCATCCATCGCGAGCTCGATTATTCCGTACCCGAAAGTCTGGCCGGCCGGGTCACAGTCGGTACGCGCGTGCGCGTGCCGTTTCGCGAAAAGTCCGGCCTCGCCACGGTCGTGGCTACGCTCGATGAAAGCAACGCACAGGGCATCCGGCCGATTGAAGCGATCGTCGGCGACGGGCCAATCTTGAGCGAGCAATTGCTCGAGCTCGCGAGATGGATCGGCGCCTATTATTGCTGCCCGATCGAAACCGTCATGCGCAGTTTGCTGCCGCAAGTGATCCGGCGCGCTGAAGTCGGGTGGAAGAAACAATTGTTCGTGCAGCCCGGACGCAAGATCGACAAGAACGAAGTCGAGAAACTGCGCAAGCGCGCGCCGCGCCAGGCGGAACTTCTCGAGGCAATTTCTCGTCTGGAAACGCCCATGCGCGCGGCGGACCTTCTGCGCCGGATTTCTCTCGATAACCAGACACTGCGTGCGCTGGTCAAACGCGGCCTCGCGGAATTGCGCGAGGAAGCCGTGCTTCG
>QHOD01000234.1 GCA_003218615.1 Verrucomicrobiota bacterium | reverse complement strand
GCACGGAACTGGCGAGCCAGAGACGATCGGTCGCGCCGTCAGTCATGGTTGTGTCCGGCTCGCCAACTGGGACATCGTGCGTCTCGCGCAAAAAGTGAAACCCGGCGTTCCGGTTTCGATTCACTAGCCCTGCGCGCGCTGATTGCGGCCGACCATCGAGCACGAGCTATCCGGCAGGAATGTGAAGCTGAACTGGTGCTAGAGAAACAACACCACCAGTGCGCCAGGGTTTCTCTAACAGAAAAAGTTCGCGATGGCGAGGGCGCCATCGCCAGGTCGCCGCGGCGAGCGCTTTCCAGAATTTTTTCCGCCGAGACAACGGACGCTACAGCAGAACGCCTCGGCACAGCCTATTCGACTTCGCCCAGGACAGGCTCATTGGTGGCTACAGTTACGTCTTTGCGTAAATGCTCAGACCTTGAAGTGAAAACTTCGCCGGCGCTGGCACCGGCAGAATGGCGAATGAGCTGCCGGGGCTCGTCGCCACCCGGCAGCTCATCTTATTCTCATCGGATTCTATGGGTTTGGCCATGCATTCAGGTTGGGCGGCACTTCCATAGTATCTACCGTGGAATCTCGCGTTGACTTACTGAAGGGACTGCGGCTCGCCGTAAATGAAGTCATCCATGGCGACGACATCCAGGTTGGGTACTCTCAAGATGCGATTGCCAGAAGTAATTCGCACCATAAAAACGCTAGCTGTGTCAAACCCGACTCCCAGGAACGAAAAGCCTGCGCGTGCTGTAGGTTGGGGCAATACGTGACGGCTGAATAGCAGGTTACCGGCAACACCGAAGTATTCGATCTGCGTGCTATTGGCAACATTCACGTGCGTGAATACGACACGGAACCCTTTGACCGTTGCCGGTTCTGTAGAATTGACACCGGGTGTTCCGCTCGGGACAAAGAAGAGATTTTCCGTGATCGTGCTATTCAAGGCGGTGAAGAGCTTCTGCGGACTGAACGCGCTAAAGAGCGCGGGATAGACAGGGTGGATATTTCCAAACCTGACCGGGGTGTTTGTTGGGTTTACCATGTTGGCGCTCACCTCAAACCCCGTTCCTGGAGTGAAGAATACAATCCCGCGCGGCGAATTTTTATTGAAAAAATTCGCCGGCAACAGGTTCGGTGCCGAGAAAGCGTCTGGAACCCCATCCCAGTTGATCTCACGGTGGCCGGTGGCAGATGGGGGACCTGCTATGTTGTTGGGGTTTCCCAAAAAATTCCTGAAGGCGTTTACCGTGTTCAGGATATTGTTTGCACTGGCCCCGGATGCTTCGAACACCTGGGGAGCAGCTGAAGCAGCCACTGGGTTCAAAACGAGTGTTAAGCTGAAGCTGGCCATCGCCAGCAAGAGCCAATGCCTCGCGCGAAGTGCGAATGTGAGGGTCGTACCGCGTCGGTTAGTGATAGAGTTGGTTACTGATTGTTTCGTTTTCATAGGTTTTTCTTGTTTAGGTTTGCTTTCTGTTTTGGTTTTTCCGGCGTGTCTGTTGTTTGTGCCGGTTCATCTGGTAAAGCGGAAAGGCCGCCTGAAACCCGCCACGACTGCGGAGTTTTTTCCAAACCGGCTCGCGCCGTGCTGTATCAATGCCCTAAACTGTGTTAGCCTTTGCGGCGTCGAGCAGTCTCTATGACGACGCCCGCATCCACGCGCCAAGAGGTCACCCAACTACTCGGCGACTGGAGCGGCGGAGATGAGGCAGCGTTGGAGAAGTTGTTCCCGCTGGTGCAGCCCCAATTGCATCGGCTCGCGCACCATTACATGAGCCGTGAACGCGCCGGCCACACCCTGCAAACCACGGCCATTCTCGACGAAGCCTACCTGCGGCTGGTTGATAATACGAAGCCGATCTGGCAAGGCCGAACCCACTTTATCGCGGCGGCCGCACAGTTGATGCGGCGCATCATGGTTGATCATGCCCGTCAGCGCCACTCACTCAAGCGTGGCGGCGGCGCGCTGAAAGTAACCCTGGATGAAGCTGCGTTAGTGACAGAAACGCGATCGGAGGAATTACTCGCCCTCGATGAAGCGCTGGAAACACTCGCCGCGCAGGACCCGCGTAAAAGTCAGATTGTTGAACTACGCTACTTCGGCGGTTTGACGGTCGAAGAGACGGCTCAATTCCTGAAACTCTCTCAGCGAACGGTGGAGCGCGAGTGGACCATGGCCAAGGCCTGGCTTTACCGGGCGCTGAGCGGGGAAGAAACCTGATGAAGGCTGAGCGCTGGAAACAGGTCAACGATCTTTTCCAGTCAGCCGTCGAACGTGCGTCCGAGGAGCGGGCCTCATTTCTTGACGAGGCTTGCCACGGAGACGAAGGCTTGCGCCGCGAAGTGGAGTCTTTGCTCACCTCTCATGTGCGGGCGCAGAATTTTATTGAATTACCAGCCTTCGAAGTCGCTCCCGAGCTTGTGACCAACGACAGGGCCGGCGCATTGGTTGGAAAAGTAATTGGTCGTTACCGGATCGAGTCACTTATCGGCATCGGCGGCATGGGCGAGGTTTATCTCGCGCGGGACGAGGGACTCGGGCGTAAAGCCGCGCTCAAGCTTCTCCCAGAAAGTCTGACGATGGACGAGACGCAGTTGAGCCGGTTCAAAAATGAGGCGCGGAGTGCCTCGGCCTTAAATCATCCGAACATTCTAACGGTTTACGAGATCGGCGCGGAGGGAAACCGGCTGTTCATCGCGGCGGAGTTCATCGAAGGTACGCACGAAGCCGGCGTCGTGCACCGCGACATCAAACCGGAGAACATCATGCTGCGACCGGACGGATACGCGAAGGTGCTCGACTCCGGGATTGCCAAACTGACCGAGCAAAGGCCGGCATCGGACCATTATGAAGTCGGAACAACGGCGGTGCTGCAAACGCGACCGGGGTTAGTGTTAGGCACGGCGCGTTACATGTCTCCGGAACAGGCGCGCGGCCAGAAGGTGGATGCGCGCTCGGATATTTGGAGCTTGGGCGTGGTGCTCTACGAAATAGTGGGAGGAAGCCCGCCGTTCCGCGGCGAGACGCCGAGCGACTGCATTGCCTCCATCCTAACAACGGAGCCACCACCTTTATCCGGCGTGTTGCCGGATGTTCCGCTCAAACTCGAATCCATTCTGCAAAAGGCTTTGCGCAAAAACAGTGATGAACGTTACCAGACGATCAAGGAAATGCTTGACGACCTGCGCATTCTCAAGGGGGAACTGGAAGCGAACGGCTCCTTGCCGCAGACCAAAGCACGGGCCGAGTCCATCGTCAGCAAAATCAAACGTCATAAGCGGGGCGCGTTACTCACTCTGGCGGCGGCTCTCCTGGCGGCCGCGGCAGTCGCCTACTCCTTTTTCTTTGTCGCCTCGACGCCATTACCAAACGAAAAATCCATCGCCGTTCTGCCATTCGAAAACCTGAGTGAGGAAAAATCCAACGCCTACTTCGCCGATGGCATCCAGGACGAAATTCTAACACGGCTCTCAAAGATCGCGGATCTCAAAGTGATCGCGCGCACGTCCACGCAACGTTATAAAAACACATCTCAAAAACCTTCTGAGATTGCGAAACAACTCGGTGTCGCCAATCTCCTGGAAGGTAGTGTCCAGAAAACAAACGATCAGGTGCGCGTGAATGTGCAATTGATCACAGCCGCAAATGATACGCATCTTTGGGCCGAGACATACGATCGGAAATTGACAGACATCTTCGTGGTTGAAAGCGACATCGCGACAACCATTGCAAAGACGTTGCAGGCGCGATTGACCGGTGCAGAAAAAACCGCAATTGCGAAACGTCCCACTGCAAATCCGGAAGCATACGAACTTTACTTGAAAGGCCGGTTTTTCTGGAACAAGCGCACAGCCGCAGACCTTCGGAAGGCGATCGATTACTTCAATCAAGCGCTTGATAAAGATCCCAGCTACGCCCTCGCCTATGCCGGGCTGACCGATGCTTATCTGGTTTTGAGCCAGTATGGAGCTGCATCTCCTGCGGATTCATTTCCCCAAGCGATAGCGGCGGCGAAAAAGGCGATCGAGCTCGACGACACGCTCGCCGAAGCACACACCTCGCTTGCCTGCTCTCTCGCCTACTACGATTTCGACTTCGAGCAATCACTCAAAGAATTTCAGCGCGCCATCGAGTTAAACCCGAATTACGCCACTGCTCATCATTGGCTTTCGAATGGGGTTTTGTCGGCGCTTGGGCAATTCGAGGGCGCCATCGCCGAGGGCAAACGCGCGGTCGAGTTGGACCCGCTCTCGTTAATCATCAACACCGACCTTGGCCAGGATTTTTTTTATGCGCGCCGCTACGATGAAGCCATCGTCCAGTTGCACAAAACGATCGAAATGGATCCTCGCTTTTATTTCGCTCACTGGGCTTTGGGCACAGCATTGCAATTGAAAGGCCAACTGAGCGACGCCGTTGCCGAATATAGCAAGGCAGTCGAGCTCAACGACGATCCATCCGTTCTCGCGTTGCTTGGGCAAGCGTACGCGCGGGCAGGACAGCGGGACGAAGCGCAAAAAATCCTGGTGCGCTTAAGTGAACAGGCCAAGTCGCGTTACGTCCAAGCCTACAGTTTTGCGTTAATGTATCTGGCCTTGGGCGACAAAGAGCGCGCGATTGACGAGATGGAACGAGCGTATCGCGAGCGCGACGCCAACGTCGCTCAGATTAAAGTCGATCCAATGCTTGATGATCTCCGCGGCAACCAGCGCTTCGAAGCGCTCGCTAACCACATTGTTCCTGCCAATGTGAGATAAAAGGCGCCAGCAGGCGCGCAGCGAACGAAAATGCGGCGTAGCCCTCAGGGAATTTCCGGAAGACGGCAGTCAGTTTGATTTCCATGTCGATCTTCGAGCACGAAACGCGCGCACCAGCCAAGACGTTGCGGCTGACACAGCCGTCGGAAACGCCTCGACAGAGCGAGGCGGCTAGAGCTCGTCGGGTCGACAGAGTCTAGCCCTGCCGAATGTAGACTTCGGCACCGGCTTCGTTGAACTCTGTTGCCTTGAAACTCACTCGCTGCCCGCGCTCGCTCGCTGCTACCCTCGCAGCTTTACCTTCTATTCTGTGATCCCCTGTTCGGCCGCGTACTTGCGTACATCCTCGGTGATACGCATGCTGCATCCACCTTCGCCGAGGCTACGGCGGGACAGGAAAATGCGGGCCTCATGCCTTCGAATAAATCTCGGCACCCGCTTCTTTAAACTCGCGGGCTTTTTGTTCCATGCCGGCGCGTAATGCGTCAGTCTCTGAAAGTTTCTGTTCCGCGGCGTATTTACGCACATCCTCCGTGATACGCATGGAACAAAAGTGCGGTCCGCACATTGAACAAAAATGTGCGGTCTTGGCGCCTTCTTGCGGCAAAGTTTCGTCGTGGAATTCGCGCGCGGTGTCGGGATCGAGAGAGAGATTGAATTGATCTTCCCAGCGGAATTCAAAGCGCGCTTTGGAAATCGCGTTGTCGCGGTACTGCGCGCCGGGATGGCCT
>QHOD01000233.1 GCA_003218615.1 Verrucomicrobiota bacterium | reverse complement strand
CAACGAAGGCGATTTCGTCGTACATCTCGAACACGGCATCAGAAGATTTTTGGGGTTGCACAAGATTGGTAGAGCGCGACCGGACTCATCGCGAAAGCTTTCGGAGCCGGGCGCGCCAGCGAACGCCGAAACTCAAGAAGTTGTCGCGCTCGAGTTTGCCGATGAAGCGAAGCTTTATGTGCCGCTCGAGCAAGCCTATCTGGTTTCGCGTTACATCGGTGTCGGCAAAAAATCGCCGCCGCTCAGTTCGCTGGGCGACAGGAAATGGGCGCGTGCGAAGACAAACGCCACAGATTCCATTTTCGATTACGCCGGGAAAATGCTTGCGGTTCAGGCGGAGCGACAGACGCATCCCGGCCATGCATTTGCTCCCGATACGAAATGGCAAGCGGAATTCGAACATTCGTTTCCGTTTCGGGAGACACCGGACCAGTTAAAAGCGATCGTCGACACCAAGATCGACATGGAACGTCCTCAGCCGATGGATCGGCTGATCTGCGGTGACGTCGGCTTTGGCAAAACCGAAGTCGCCGTCCGCGCTGCGTTCAAGGCGGTCATGGACGGCAGGCAGGTCGCCGTGCTCGCTCCGACCACAGTCCTGGCACAGCAACATTTCGAGGTGTTTCGACAGCGCATGCTCGATTATCCGGTGCGAATCGAAATGCTCAGTCGCTTTCGTTCACAATCGGAACAGAAAAAAATCCTGCGCCTGCTGCGCGAAGGCGGCGTCGATATTGTCATCGGGACGCACCGGCTTATCTCCGGCGACGTCGTTTTCAAAGATCTCGGCCTGGTCGTCATCGACGAGGAGCAGCGCTTCGGCGTTCTGCACAAGGAGAAATTCAAAGAACTGTTCAAGCTCGTCGATGTCCTCACGCTCTCGGCCACGCCCATCCCGCGCACGCTTTACCTTTCGCTTGTCGGCGTAAAAGACATGTCCACGATCGAGACCCCGCCGCTGAACCGATTACCAGTGGAAACAGTGATCTCAGTCTACGACGAGCGGCTCATTCGCGACGCGATCAATCGCGAGCTGGAGCGGCAAGGTCAGGTTTTCTTTTTGCACAACCGAGTAATGACCATCGCGCGCGCGCGCGACCGCATTGTCGATCTTTGCCCGCAAGCGCAGGTCGAGATCGGCCATGGCCAAATGGACTCGGATGAACTCGAAGCAGTCATGGCGCGATTCATCGCCGGGAAAACGGACGTGCTCGTTTGCACGACGATTATCGAAAGTGGCCTCGATATCCCAAACGCCAATACGATCATCATCGATCGCGCCGACCGATTTGGTCTGGCCGATCTTTATCAATTGCGCGGACGCGTCGGCCGCGCGGAGCACAAAGCGTACGCCTATCTGCTTCTCCCGCGCGAGATGATGACAATCGGCGCGGCGCGGAAACGGATCAACGCCATCAAGCAGTACAGCTCGCTTGGCGCCGGGTTTCGCATCGCCATGCGCGATCTGGAGATCCGGGGCGCAGGCAGCATTCTGGGCACGGCGCAAAGCGGCCACATTATGGCAGTCGGTTTCGACTTGTATTGCCAGTTGCTCAAGCAAGCAGTTGCTCAGCGCAAAGGTGAGAAAGTGCAGCTTCGGTTAGATGTCGATCTTCGGCTCGATTTCGTCGCTACCAATGAAGCCGAATTCGTCCAACAACCAAAATCACCCGCGCCTGTGGAGGAAGCGGTCGGCTTCCCCGACAAAGCGCGCATCCCTGCATTCATTCCGATTAGCTATATCAGCGACCCGGCGTTGCGTATTCGAGCGTATCGCGAGATCGCGGAAATCACGACACACGAGCAACTGGATCGGTTGCGGCGCGATTGGCGCGATCGGTTTGGAACGTTCACGCCAGCGGTTGACAATTTGTTTCTTCTCACCGAAATCAAGCTTGCTGCGGCAAAATCCGGGGTGAGCCGCGTGGAGGTGCGCGAGCATAAATTGATGCTGACACGGCGCGGGGATTTTATACTTGTCGCGGGCAAATTCCCCCGTTTAGTTGCAGCCGAAATCGAACAGTATCTCAGAGAAATCCTAGAGCTGATCAAGAAACTATGAGACACATCATTCGTCCACCTGCTATTGCGTTGCTGGCGGTTTTGGGACTGGTGACCTCTCCTCTTTGTCGCGCCGCATTTTCCGCACAGCCCCAGGTCGTTGACGGCATCGCTGCGGTTGTGAATGGCGATGTGATCACGTACTCGCAGGTCAGAGAGTTATCAGCGCCCCGGGAAAAGCTTCTGCGCTCGCAATTCACCGGCGAAGAGCTTGAAAAGCAATTAAAGCAATTGCGAGAGTTGGCTCTGAAAGACCTGGTGGATCGACGGCTCATCATCCAGGCATTTAAAAAGGAGAGCTACGAAATTCCAAACTTTTTCGTAGATCAACGGATGCACGAGATTATCCGGGAGTCATTCGGCGGCGATCGCAATACATTTATTAAGACGCTGGAAGCGCAGAACTACACGTTGGGCGAGTTCAAAGAAAAGGAGATGGAAAGCATGATCGTGCAGGCGATGCGCGGGAAGAACGTCAAGAAGAGCCCGATCATTTCACCGCCCAAAGTAGAAGAGTACTACAAGAAACATCGCGACGAATTTACCGCTAAGGAAGAAGTTAAGTTGCGCATGATCATGATTCCCGGCAAGGCGGATACGGGTAATTCCGAAGCCCAGAAAGGGATGGCCGAAGAAGTTCTCGGGAAACTGGCCAGCGGCGCCGAGTTCGAGCGCATGGCACAAATTTATTCCGAGGACAGTACGCGCGACGTGGGCGGGGATTGGGGCTGGATTGAACGCAAGACGCTTGCCGCTCCGCTGGAAAAAATCGCCTTTAACATGCCGGTCGGCAGAATCAGCAACATCATCAATTACGCTGGCAATTATTACATCTTCAAAGTCGAGGATAAGCGCGGCGGCACTACGAAATCGCTTGCCGAGGCACGGCCCGAAATCGAAAAGAAACTGATTCAACTGGAAGCACAAAGTTTGCAGGACCGCTGGATCGCCAGTTTGCGCGCCAAGGCTTACATCCGGACGTTCTGAGGTTCGATGTTCGGCATTCGATGTCGATCTTCGCCCGCCGATTCGATTGTGTTCCTGCTCGTAATCGCGCTCGTCCTCGACTAGCTAGAATACGATTACGATCACGAGCATGAGCAAGAGGCTGCGCATTGGGATCACGCTTGGTGATTGCGCCGGCATCGGCCCGGAAATTGTCGATTTCGCGCTGAAGTCCGGATGTCTTCCAGATTCCGGCGAATATAAAGTCGTTGGCAAATATCCCGATTGCTCGTTAGGGGAACCCAGGTTTGAAACGGCGCGTGCGGCAGCGGCTGCACTCGAGGAAGCAATCACTCTCACACGACGCGGCGAACTGGATGCAATTGTGACCGGACCGATTCATAAGGCGCGTATGTACGAAGCAGGCTTTAAATTTCCCGGGCAAACCGAATTTTTTGCCGATCGCTGCGGCGTGAAAAATTTCGCAATGTGTTTGACCGGCGGAAAAATCACCATCGCACTGGTCACCACGCACATTCCGCTCCGCGATGTCCCAAGCGCACTCAAGCAATCCGAGATCGTTCGAGTGGGCTTATTGCTCGACGATTTTCTCCGATGCCTGCCACGCCGTAATTCTACGAAGGCGGGTCGATCCAGGAACGCGCCTCGCATTGCGGTCGCAGGGTTAAATCCGCACGCCGGCGAATCCGGAAAACTTGGACGCGAAGAAATCGAAATCATCAGCCCCGCTGTTGCCGAGTTAAAATCCGCAATCCGCGATAAAGGCCCGTCCGCCTCGGACCAATCCGCAATTTTTGAAGGACCTCTTTCCCCCGACACCGTTTTCCATCGCGCGGCCGAAGGCGAATTCGATGCCGTGCTTTGCATGTATCACGATCAAGGATTGGTCCCGCTCAAACTCCACGCGTTTCACAACGGTGTGAACGTCACGCTCGGGTTGCCGTTCCCGCGCACCAGCCCCGATCACGGCACCGCATTCGAGATCGCCGGCAAAGGCATCGCGCGATCCGACAGCATGATTGCAGCAATCAATCTCGCAGTGGAGCTGGCAGCCGTAACATAGGCATCCTGTCCGCCGCCGGACGGACTCGCTGCGGCGAGCTTGTGCGGCGCGCGGGCTTCCTAGCCTGCCCGAGTTTGGTTTGGAGAACCATCGAAAGAATTGCGACGGTCACAGACCGCCGCTACAGCTAATCAAACTCGACGTCTTTAGACTTCGATTACGACCATGAGCACGACTAGGATCGATAAGTACGTCTCGGTTTTTAACATTGGGCTGCAAAATACCTTTGTTTATCGCTGGAATTATTTCCTGCGCGCCCTCTTCGGGCTGATTCCACTGGCAGGCACCGTTTTTCTCTGGAGCGCCATCTTCAAAGAACGTGGGGGCGAGCTGCACGGCTACGATTACGGTTCGATGATTTATTATTATTTGCTGACACTTCTGGTAAGCAATCTTGTCACGCCCACCGAAGATGAATGGCAAATCGCCGCTGACATTCGCGAGGGACAGATCAATTCGTTGCTGACGAAACCGATGAGTTATCTCGCTTATCGGTTCAGCATTTTTATGAGCGGTCGACTGGTTTACACATTCGTCACGTTGCCGCCGATCGCGCTGATCTTTATTTATTTCCGGCACTACATCGCGCTGCCCGATCAAGCGATGACTTATGTCTTTGCGAGCATCTCGATGGTTATGGCGGCGTTGATGCAATTTTTCATCACCTACTCGCTCGCGATGATGGCCTTTTGGATTCTCGAAATTTCGACGATCGTTTTCATCGTTTACTCGTTCGAATACTTCTTAGGCGGCCAAATGTTTCCGATCGACATCATGCCCAACGCGGTGCAGGCCGTGATGAAATGGCTGCCGTTCTATTACGAATTGTTTTGCCCCGTCGCGATTTTCCTCGGCCGACTACAAGGCGGAGCACTCGCGGAAGCGCTGGCAATTCAAACCGGCTGGCTCTTCCTCACCTGGGCCGCCGCGCGCGCGATGTGGAAACGCGGCCTCGGCCATTATCAGGCCGTGGGGGGCTAGCGAGAACAAGATCGGCCACCGCTGGCGAGGGCGAGTGCAGTTTGCAATGGACGTGTTTTCATAAGGCAAAGCGAGGTAGTACGCCGGCCAGCGGTTGGCTGCATCGCTTGGTCAGGTGTCATTCGTCAACACGCATCTTGCGCACAACCTCTGACAGCCGTACTCGAACCTGCTTGCTGTCGCCAGG
>QHOD01000024.1 GCA_003218615.1 Verrucomicrobiota bacterium | reverse complement strand
CCGTCCGCGATCGAATACGAAAACGGAATGCCGATGATGATCAGAAATGCGGGAATCGACTCGGTGTAATCCTTCCAATGAATTTTGGTGACATTTTGCATCATCATCGCGCCGACAATTGCCAGCGCAGGTGCAGTGATGGACGGATAACTTCCGATCATCGCAATCAGTGGACTGAAAAACAGCGCGAATAAAAAAAGAGCAGCCACCACCAGGCCGGTTAGCCCTGTTCGCCCGCCTGCCTCCACGCCCGCCGCACTTTCTATGAAACTCGTGACCGTGCTTGTGCCTAACGTTGCGCCGGCAACGCTGCCGATCGCGTCGGAGACCATCGCTTGTTTCGCGCGCGGCAATTTGTTGTCGCGCATGAATCCGGCCTGCTCGCACACGCCAATCAGTGTGCCGATGGCGTCGAACGTAAGCATGAACAGAAAAACAAAAATGAATGGCAGCATCTTCGCAGTAAGCGCATGCACCGCATCCATTTTCAAAAATGTCGGCGCAATGGACGGCGGAGGAGCGAGCAGCGCTTTCGCAAACTCGAAGCGCTTCATGAGCATGGACTCAGTAACTTCCGGCGCAGCAGAGATCGCTGAGGGCATTTGCGGCAGCGCGATTTTGAACAGGCAGGTCAGAACCGTGGCGACGAGGATGCCCCAGAGAATCGAGCCGCGGACCCGGCGCGCGTGCAGCACCGCCGTTGTCATCAGGCCGATGAAGAACACAATTGAGTCCGGCGAAGCCAGATGCGCGTTTAATTTTACCGCCGAGCCCGGATCTTTGATGATAACGCCGGACTGCTGCAATCCGATGAACGCAATAAACAACCCGATCCCCGCTGCGATGCCGTTCTTCATGCTCGGGCTGACGGAGTTGAAAATCAGCTCGCGCAATCCGACGAGCGACAGAATTAAAAACAGCACACCGGAAACGAACACCACGCCGAGCGCGACCTGCCAGCCGTTAGCAAAGCCTGCCGCAGTCGCCGCCGGAATTGCCGAGAAAACAAAAAAGAAATTTTCACCCATGCCCGGCGCCTGCGCGATCGGATAACGCGCATAGATCGCCATGACGGCCGTGGCCAGCGCCGCCGAGAGACACGTCGCAGTCGTGACTGCGCCAAAATCCATCCCTGTCTCGATGCCGAACATTTTCCCGGAAAGCACCGCCGGCTGAACGAAGATGATGTAAGCCATCGTGAGAAACGTCGTCAGACCGGCGAGCACTTCGGTGCGGACGTTGGTTCCGTTGTCGGATAACTTAAACAAACGGTCGAGAATCGTACGGTTCATAAGACGCTAAAATTCCAAGCGCCCTTCCAGGGTTGGAATCAGGCCCCACCGATCTTTGTCAAAATTCCTCAGGCGCAGTGCAAGAGAAAAAGGCAATCACCTGCCGCTGTTCGGGGAGGCTGCTTTCTTAAGCGCAACCAGTTAAAGGTCGCTCAACGCGCGATCTAATACTTCCAGAAGAAAATTTGCATCCTGTTCATTCACGCACATCGGCGGCGAGAACCGGATCGTTTGTCCCCAAAGTCCACCCTTACCGAGCAGCAATCCCATTTCCCTGCACGTCTCCAAAATCTGCGCGCACTCTTCTTTCGCCGGCTCTTTCGATTGTCGATCTTTCACCAGCTCAATCCCGAGCATCAGGCCTTTGCCGCGGACATCGCCGATCAGATTATGTTTTTCTTTTAACTGATTCAGCCCGGTTAGAATTCGGTTGCCGATCTTAAGCGCGTTTTCCTGCAACTTCTCCCGTTCGATCACTTCGAGCACCGCCATCCCTTGCGCGCACACGACGGGGTTTCCACCAAAAGTGTTGAAGTGAGTTCGTTGCGCGAGTGTGGCCGCGATTTTCGGCGTAGTGACAACTGCACCTAGTGGACAGCCGTTGCCGATTCCCTTGGCCATCGTCACGATGTCCGGAATTACGCCCTGGGTTTCGAATCCCCAGTAATGCGTCCCGGTCCGGCCAAAGCCGGCCTGCACTTCATCGGCAATGCACAAGCCGCCGGCGGCGCGGACCTGCTCGTAAGCATGTTTGAGATAATCGTCAGGAAATACAACGCAGCCCCCGACGCCTTGAATGGATTCGGCGATGAATGCCGCGACCTGGCCGGAGGTGGCGAAGTCGAGCAGGTTCTTCACATCGGCGGCGTAGTTTTTGCCCGCGTCGATATCATCGCGTCCCCATGCGCCGCGATACGGATCTGGAGCAATCGCATGATGCACGCCGAAGCTGTGCGGTACGTTAAATTTCCAGGTGCGATGCGAAGTGAGCCCCATGGCCAGCGCATTTCCTCCGTGATAGCCGTTACGCAACGCAATGACGTCGTAATGTCCGGTGTACGCGCGCGCCATGAGCAGGGCCAGATCGTTCGCCTCCGACCCGGAGTTGACGAAGTAACAAACCTTCAAATCGCCCGGCATCTTTGATGCGAGCTTCTCTGCATAGCCCGCGATGTTGGGATGTAAATAGATCGTGGTGGAATGTTGCAACGCTTCGTTTTGCTTGCCTACAACATCTACAACGTATGGATGACAGTGCCCTACGCTGATCGTCACGATACCGCCGAGCGCGTCGAGATAGCGCTTGCCGCGCTCGTCCCACACGTATTGCATTTTCCCTCCCACAAGCATGAGCGGCTTTCTGTAGTACAGAAAAATTCCCGGGTTCAGGAATTGCTTACGCAGGCGCAAAACTTCATCGGCGGACGGACCCGCGTATTTTTTTGGTTCGTGTTCGAACGGCGGAAGGTGTGGAATTTTCATGTCGATCTTTTATTCAAAATGCGCAGCAGGAAATAAACGACAAATGCAATCGCGAACCCGGCGAACCAAGCATAGGGATTATGATTCATCCAGAATAGACAAATCAATTTAGGGTTGAGTATTTTGGTCGTGCCGAGGAAGCTCGAAATGCGGGCGCTTTATGATTCTCAGGCTCAGCCGCGCGCCAGCGCGTCGGATTATTTCACGAATTCGTCCCCGCTCCCATTCGCTGTCGGCGCGGATAAGTTTCGTTACCGCAAATCCAACTCATTGCTTTATCGGCAAGTTTGTCGAGCGCCGTCACCGCCATTTCGAGATGCTCTTCCTTCGTGTCTTCGATTTTATTGTGACTGATGCCGTGAAGACTTTGCACAAACATCATCACCGTCGGCACGCCAGCGCGCGCCACTTCGGCAGCATCGTGCAATGGACCTGACGGTAATCGGTGCGACTTTGCCCCGGTTTCGGAAATGGCTTCGTCGCAGAATTTGATTAGATCCTTGTTGAACAAGATTGGTTCGATTTCCCAAAGCCGTTTCCAACGAACCGACACGTTTCCTTCTTTGGCAAAGCATTCGCTCGCTTCTTTAGCTTCCTGCAACATTCGCGCGAGCACCTTTGCATCGAGATGACGCTGGTCGAGAGCGATACGGCACTCCTCGATCACACTGGTGACGATGCCCGGTTTCGTTGCGCACGAACCAATCGTGCAAACGCCACCGTCGCTTCGTTCCGCGATCCGATAAATCTCCGGGCTCATTTTCGCCGCGGCGAGAAATGCGTCACGACGCCGGTTCATCGGCGTACTGCCTGAATGCGCCGCTTGCCCGCGAAACGTGATGGCGTGGCGCTCGACACCAAAAGTCCCAAGCACAGTCCCGAGCGGGAGATCGAGATCAAGAAGAACCGGACCTTGCTCGATGTGCAGTTCGAGATACGCGGCCGCATTTGCCAGTTCTTTGCCGGAATCTTTCACTTTCTCGAAATCGATTCCGTATTCCTTGATTGCATCGACGAGGCCAATTCCCTCTTTGTCTTTGAGCCCGCGCGTCTCGTCCATGTCGATCTTGCCCGAGCAAGCGGATGAACCGAATAGACTTTTCCCAAACCTCGCGCCTTCTTCATCGGCCCAGTCAACCACCCGGACCGTTACGGGCGGCCTACCGGTAAATTGCGCTTGAATGCGGCGCAGAATTTCCACGCCCGCCATCGTATCCAAGCAGCCGTCGAGCCAGCCGCCGTTCGGCACGGAGTCGATGTGGCCGCCGATCAGGAGCGCTTTTTCGGATTCGCCGCGCAAAGTCGCCCAAAGATTGCCGGCAGCATCGTTGTGAATTTCGATTCCCGGTAATTGCTCCAATTTCGAGCGCAGCCATTTGCGCGCGTTCGCCCATGTGGATGTAAACGCCACTCGGTGCGCGCCGTTTTCATCTGCCGTAAGCGAACGCAACTCTTTCAGTTCGGCGATTGTTCGTTTCGGATTCAGGCTTCCTTTCATGTGCTTCATTTTGCAACAAGCGGCACCTGCCCACAATTCGTTACCGGGGGTTGGACGCCCAAACACCATGTTAGACTCGAAATCCTTAAAAGGATCATGAAAAGCAAACTTCTTCGGCAACTGTTAAGAAGCGCGTGCATAGCCACCGTGACCTGGATGTACCTGGCGGCAGTCGCTTTCGCTCAGGTGCCCGCCCCACCGGTTGCTCCAAATTCGCCCCCGCCATTGCCGGCAAATCCCGCGCCACCGGTTACGCCGAACCCGGCGCCCCCAATCACGCCAAATCCGGCGCCGCCAATTATTCCAAACCCAGCGCTGCCGGTCGAGTCGCCCACGCCCACTCCCACCGTTACGCCGCTGCCATTTTAATTGGCTGTTTAGGGCGCTTCGACTCGCCAGAGGGTCTTTTTGCCCACGTCAACCGCTCCTATTGTCGGGCCAGCCGTCGGAATAAAAACGCACCGAGCACGATAAAAAGAACATTTGGAAACCAGACCAGCAGTTCCGGGTGCACGTCTGGGTTGCCACGCAACGTATCGCCGATGATGACGAAGAGAAAATAAGTGATGGCCACAATCAACCCCATGGCAAAACCAATCGACGTCTCCCGGCGATGCGCGGTGACGCCAAGCGGCACCCCGATAATCGCGAACGCGATGCAGGCGAACGGAAATGAAAAGCGTTTATTTATTTCCGTACGGCTGGCGCTCCGCTCGCGTTGGTTTTCGCTTCTTAGCTGTTCGAGCAGTTGCTCGATTGATAATGCGGAACGGCTCGGCCGTTTTTTCTCCCTCTGGTAGAGCTCCTCCAGACTGATAGGCAATGTGCCTTCCACCATGTTGATGCCATCGCGGATCTTTGTCAGGTCCGCTGGATTCTTTTCGTCACGCTGTTGGTAACGCGCCTGGTAAAGGTGCATCAGAATTTGCTTGTTAGCCAAATCGGCCTCTAGCATCCCGGTACGCGCGAACGTGACCTTCATCGGGAACGCATTTTCGTTGATTTCAAAAACGGTGATGTTCTCAAGCTTGTTACCCTCTTTTTTTCCCACGTAGATTTTGCGCCCGGGAAATTGATCTATCACTTGATCACTGCCAAAAAGCGCCATCGGATTGCGCGTAGCGAGATCGAAAATAGTGCTGCGCAATTTCTCCTGCGCGGCCGGCGCGGCCTGCACGTTGAGCCACAGACAAATGCCAGTGCAGGCAAATGCGATTGCCGCGAGCGGAATGCAAATGCGGGAAATGCTCACGCCATTTGAGCGCAGCGCGATTAATTCGTTGTCCGCGGAAAGCCGGCCGAACACGAGCAAGATCGCGGTCAATAATCCCCACGGGATGGTAAAGATAAGTGAGAACGGCAGCACATAAGCGATAAACGTGATGAGGTATTCCACCGGCACGTCATGATTCACCAGCAACGGAAGAAGCTTGCGGAAAATATTCCCGACCACGAGCACGAGGCTCAGCACCGCGATCGCAAACAACACGTTCACGATCAGCTCGCGGCTGACGAACCGATCGATTAACTTCATATTTCAATGACAAATTAGCACAAATTACTGGGGACGCCCCACGGCAGCCCGTCGTGTTCTGCCTACCAAAATCTGATGAATTTGCTATCATGAATACGACATGAAGATCGATATGTACGATGTCGCCATTATTGGCGGGGGACCAGCCGGCAGCACGGCCGCGACTCTTCTGGCGCAAGCAGGCCGGCGCGTGATCGTTTTCGAGCGCGAAAAATTTCCACGCTTTCATATCGGTGAATCGCTTTTGCCATTCAGCACTCAGACTTTCGACCGCCTCGGCGTGCGCGAAAAACTCAATCGCACTTTCTTGCCGAAATACGGCGGACAAATCGTGGCGGCATGTGGAACGAAGGAAGCAAAATTTTATTTCAAGGATGGCTTCCGTTCTCGCCTCGACCGCGCGTATCAAGTGACTCGGTCCGAGTTCGACAAACTCCTTCTTGATCATTCGCGAGAGAACGGCGCTCAAGTCCGCGAGCAAACCGAAGTTAAGAGACTGGTCTTCACGCCCGACCGCGTGAAGATCGACATCGAAAATTCCAGCGGCGCGAACGAAACGCTCGAAGCGGGGTACCTGCTCGATTGCAGTGGCCGGCAAACCGTGCTGGGTAATTTTTACGATCTCAAAAAGACTTACAACCATCTCCAAAAATTTTCCGTCTTCGCGCATTACGAAAATGTCGATCGTCCCGAAGGCATCGACGGCACGCTCATTCGCATGGTGCGCGGGCTCGACCGGTGGTTCTGGATTATTCCGCTGACATCGACGCGCGCGAGCGTCGGCGTTGTCATGGACACGAAGACTTTTCGCGCGATGAAACTTTCGCCTGAAGCGGTGCTGGAAAAATGTATCAGCGAGCAGCCGACGGTGATGGAGCGAATGACGCGGGCTGAGCGCGTCTCACCAGTCTATTCCGCAGGCGATTTTTCCTACCGCAACACAAAGTTTTTCGGCGATCGCTGGCTGCTGGCGGGTGACGCCGCCGGTTTCATCGATCCAGTTTTCAGCAGCGGTGTCTTTCTGGCCATTATGTCCGCCGAAAAAGCCGCGGACACACTAGACGCGGTTTTGCGCGATGAATCACGCAGACGTCGCCTTTTCAAAAAATACGCGCGCACTGTCAATTACATCATGGACATCTATCTCGCGTTCGTGAACTCATGGTATCGACGGGCCAAAGAATTCGTCGAAGTATTTCTTAATCCGAATGATACCATGCAGATCGCGGCGGCAGTCAACGCCGTGCTCGCCGGCAGCGGAGGCAAAAGTTTCCAGATCAAATGGCGAATGTGGCTGTTTTACTTTTTCGTCAACGCGCAACGCTTTGTTCCGCTCTCGCCCCGGCTCTCGCTTGTCCCAAAGAAAGAAGAATCGCCAGCGTCAGCCGAAACAATCGGCGCGGCATCATGAATTATGTCAATCGTTCCTGCGCGATCTGGTTTGTCGCGATTGCTTCGTTTTACGTAACAAGTTGTTCAACAGTCTCACGGCATGCGTTTTCCGAACCGACAGTTAATTGGCAGACTAAAACCGGACAGCTCATGTATCGAACACCTAATACGACCCTCATTGGCGATGTGCTCGTGCGCTTTTCGAAGAGCGGCGATTTTGAACTGAGGGTCTCGAAGGGGCCGGGCGTGACCTTGTTGTCTTTGCGGCAGGACGCCATGTTCGCCGAAGTAAAAGGCGCGTTCGCCCACGGCGGCTGGTCGGGTCCCGTGGCACAAGTGCCGCAACAATTGCGCGGCTGGCTTGGGTTGCGAGACAAACTCATTCACCAGCTCGCCACCGGACAAGATCGACGGACGGTGCGATACGTCGCCGGTAACGAAACGTTCCTGTTCCGGTTTTGATTAACGTCGCCTGCATCGCCGCGATCGGCGATCCCGGCTACAGCATTGCCATCTTTGTGCCAATTCGTGTTCATTGGTGGTTCGTTTATGCGCATCAGTGATTTCATCGCCCGGACCATAACGCAGCGACGCGGGCTGGTGTGGTGCGGCGTGATTGCCCTGGCTGTCGCGTGCATCGCGATTCTCATCACCTCGCTGCAGCTTGACTCTGAGATCTTCAACATCTTGCCCGGCAGGTTTTCTTCGGTGCAAGGGCTCAAAATTTACGATCGCGATTTTGAGCAAACCCGTGAGCTCACTTTCGCGCTTCTCTGCGATCCGCAGGACGTTGATAAACTGGAAGACTTCTCGCAGGCATTCGCTGAAAAACTGCGAAAACAACCCTGGTGCACACGCGTGCTCGCCGGTTCGCCAATGGCCACGCCCGACGGAATTCGCGATCTCCAATCGATCGCCGTGCCGTTGCTCCTGAACCTGGAGCCGAGCGTTTTCGATGAGACGATGTCAATCTTGCGACCGGAGAAAATTCGCGATCGGCTCGGTCGATTGCGTCAACAGATCGAAGCGGGCTCGCCACGGCCGGAGTTCGAGCTTTCCTTCGATCCGCTCGGTCTGATTGCGCCGGCGCTCAAGCCTTTTGCAGAAAACAACGCGATTGAACAGGAGCAACCACTCACCTCGCCGGATCGGACGATGCGCGTTTTTCTCGCGGTCACGAACCAGCCGTCCATCAGCGCCTTTGAATGCCAGCGTTTGATGCGCCGGGTAAATGAGTTTCGTGCCGCCGCGAGCGAGGGATGGGATGGCGGGCGGTTGCAACTTCTTGTGACCGGGCGCTCGGCGTTCGTGTCGGAAATTTCCTTGAGCATGCGCTATGACGTCGTGGCGACGTTGCTTGGCTCAGTTCTGCTCGTAGGCACGATTTTCTTTATCGGTTTTAGGAGGTGGCTGCCGTTACTGGGCATGGCGGTTTGCCTTCTGCTCTCCTGTTTGGTAGCGCTTACGCTCGCGCAGCTCCTTTTCGGCCGACTCAGCATGATCAGCGTGGCATTTTGCGCCATTCTCGTCGGACTGGGTGTTGATTTTGCGATTCTCACCATGGGGCGGTATCATCAGGCGCGCGCCGATGGAGAGCCGCATCAGCAAGCCATCGCCACGTCGGTCGCAAACCTTGGTCGCGCGATCTTTTTTGGGGCGCTCACAACCGCGGTCGGATTTCTTGCGCTCGTGCTGAGCGGCTCGATGAGCTTCTCCCAACTGGGCGTCCTGATTGCGATTGGCATTTTTGTGGCGGGCCTGTTTATGTGCTCGATCTTATTTTTATTTATTCGCGAGCGACACAGGTCTGTTCGTCATGACTGGCTTTTTGAGATCGTAAAAAAATATGTGCGATGGACCGTGCGCCGACCGCTTGGGATGTTGGTTTTTTCAACAGCGTTTTTGTTGTTGTTAACTGTAGTCGGGTTTTCGCCCATTCCGCCGCTCCAGTTCGAGGCGAGCACACGCTCGCTGCAACCAAAAAATATTCGCGCCAGCAACGCCCTGCAGGAAATCATGCGCAGAATGCCGGTGCGCTGGGAACCGGTGCTGGCAATTGTGCATGCCACAAATCCGCAAAAACTGCATGATGACTGGCAAAGACTTGCTGCACACTGGATGGACCTCCAAGGGGCCGGCAAAATCAAGAGCTTCTCCACGCCCACTGCCCTTTGTCCGTCGCCAAATTGGATGCAACGAAATCGCGAACAATTGGGCGCGATTAATTTCCGAGCGACACGGGAGACACTCGTGCAAACGCTGGACGCAGAGGGGTTCAGCCCGGAGGCGTTCGCGCCAGCTTTCACGTTGCTCGACGATTTACAACGTCTTGCCGATCCAAATGAGCCTCTTCCCAGTTGGCGCGCTCAACTGCCGAAATCTTCGAGTTGGTGGTTTTTGGTCGATCGCTACTTCGCGCAAGATCCATTGCTGACCACGGGATTTGTTACGACCAATCAACCAGTCTCGACCCACGCGCAGAGCAAGGAGCTCCGGCGTAATCTGTCCGTGCCAGGGGTGCCGATCATTCTCTCAGGCTGGAGCTATGTCCTGGCTGATCTATTACCGTGGTCTCACCGGCAACTGCTCATCATCAGCGCGTTGATGGCGATTTTTGACCTGTCCCTGCTTGCGATCTTGTATCGCGACCTGCGGCTGTGGCTGATTCAGGTCGTCACCCTCGCGTTTGGGATCGGAGCCATGATTGCTTCAATGAAGTTGCTGCGCATCAATTTGAATCTTCTCAACGTGCTGTCGTTCCGACTCGTGCTCGCCATCGGCGTGGATTACGGCATCTACACTGTGCTGGTCTGGCAGAAAACGCATGACGTCGAGCATGATGTTGCGGGAGTGATGAAACCGGTGCTGCTCGCAGGTCTGACCGCCGTGAGCGGCTTCGGTTCGCTCGCCCTGGCGCGCAACCCGTCGCTGACTGGACTAGGGACTGCATGCGCTCTTGGGATTTTCTGGAGTCTGGTTGCGACGATTTTCTTTACCTTACCCGCAATGGCTGCGGCTGAGCCAAAGCCGTGGAACGCAAATAAGATCGACAAAGATTAACTCAATGGAGCGTATTCGCAGGATTCTTTTAATGGTCGCGGGTTTGATTTCGCTGACGAGTTTTGCCACGCCTGCGCCGCTTCCGGACAGCGAAGTGAAAAATCTTCTCGCCCGAATTCGTGAGAACCGGATTACGCAGGCTGATTTTCAGGAACAACGGGTTATCCGTCTGATGAAGAAACCGCTCGTGAATTCGGGGAGAGTTTGGTTCCAGCCGCCGAACAAATTCCGCCGGGAAGTGAAAGGCAACTCGCCGAGCCTGACCGTGAGCGATGGCCAGCAGCTCTGGATTTATTATCCAAACTTTAAATCGGCCGAACGTTATCCCCTCGGGAAACGCTCGCCGCTCGATTCGACGGTGGCAGCGATCAATTCCGCGTTGAACCTGGAGAACATTGAAAACACTTTCCAGATCACCGCGACAAAGATCGACCCGCCTCAGGCGGGATACGAGCTGGCGTTGATTCCGCGCACGGCCTCAATGAAACGCGTATTTCAAAAACTTGAGCTCCACATTAACGACCAGTTGCGTGCTGAGCGCACCGAGATGTTGCTTCCGAATGGCGACCGGATTGTGACCACCTATTCGAATCAAACACGCGCTCCGGTCCCTCCGTCCACTTTCGAGTTTAAGCCGCCGCCGGGCACAGACATCACCACGCCGCTGGGGCAATAAATTTCTGGGGAGCCCAAACGGCTCGTGTGCGCTCCCCGATCTTCAAAGTTCGCTCGACGACAGGCCGGGCGAAATCTATAAGAGGTCTCTGGCATGCAACGCATTTGGATCATGCTCGTCGTCGCGATCGTGATTGTCGCTGGAGCGGCCCTGCTCGCCGAGACGCCTAAACCCGAGCCGATCATCTCGCATATTCCGCGGCAGCGCGTTGAATCAACCGCCATCGCAGGCGTCGGCTATAGCAAGCGCAGGCACATTCTTGAAATTAAATTCGCGAACGGCGCTGTGTATCGCTATCTCGACGTATCCCCTTCTGTTTACCGTGATCTGATGTCGGCGGAATCGAAGACGCGCTATTATCAGGCGTACATCAAGGGAAATTACCGATCGATGCGCGTTCGTCCGCGGCAAACGGAACAGACTAGGAATTGAAAACGCGCTGGCGTTTTAAATTCGATCGCCTCAGGCAGAAATTCCACCTCACTCCTGCCGAAAAACGAGTGGCGGTTTTCATTCTGGCAGCGTTCCTACTCGGGGTCGGCACAAAATATTACCGCGACGTGCACTCATCCCCTCCTCCACCGCCGCAATCTAATGTTGGTAGGGCTCGACCGCCGGGCGTGCCGGCCGTTACGCCCACGAAAAAGCACAGACGGAAATCTACGCAGCCTTAAATTCGTTCACGATCTCTTGCACGTCACTGGCCACTTGTCACCATTTCCAGCACTTTCTTCGCCGCATTGTGGCCGGGAATGCCGCTGACAGCGCCGCCGCGCAGCGCGCTTGAACCGCAGAGAAACACATTTTGAAATTCGGTCTCGACTCCCCATTTACCGATCTGCGCTTTTGTCTCGGCAAATGGAAACGTCGGCGCGTTCTGAAAAATGTTACCGTGGTACATTCCAAGCGCGTCCTCAATATCGACCGGGCTTTTGCTTTCAATGCAGGGAGTGCCATCACGCGCCACGGCCAGGCAATCTTCGATCGGCTCTTCCAGCCATTGGTTAATGCTTTCGAGAAATTTTTTCTCGGCCTGCCGCCGCATCGTCTCGTTATCTCGCACGAACAAGCTCCATGGCGCATCGAGCCCGAACAACGTCATCGTGTGAAAACCCTGCTCGCGCAACTCGGGTGCGAGAATGCTGTTGTCGGTCAGTGTGTGGCAATAGACCTCGCATGGCGTCTTCTCCGGCAGCCGCCCTCCCGACGCCTCGTCGTAACTGGCGTTCATTTGTTCGTAGCCTTCGTCGCTATGGAACGTCCCGCGAAACGCCTCTGTGGCCGGATATTTTTCGCTCTTTAATTGCGGCAACCGGCGCAGGAGCATATTGATCTTGAACACCGAGCCTTCATCAGTGCGATCCGGTTGATATAATCTTCCGGTAAATTTCGCCAGCACGTTCCGACCAAAGTTTACCAGGAGAAATCGCGCCTCAACCGTCTCGCGTTTCCCATCGACCTCAAATTCCACGCTGCGCGTTTTCTCGGTTACGTTCAACGCGCGAAGATCGACATTCGTTAACATTTCCGCGCCCGCTTTGCGCGCCGCCTGTTCCAGCTCGGATGCCACTGCACCCATGCCGCCAACAGGAACCTTCCATTCGCCCGTCTTATTGCCGATGAGGTGATAGAGAAAACACCGGTTCTGCACCAGCGAGCGATCATGCGGATGACTGAAGATGCCGATCTTCGCATCAGTGAACACGAGCCCGCGCACCAAATCGTTTTGCAAATAACGCTCGATCGCGACTCCCAACGGTTCCTCCGCCAAACTGCGCCACGCCTCGCGGGAAACACCATCGACATCAAATCGCCGCCGCAAATCTTCTTTTGAAAGCAGCGGCTCCAGCATCGTATCCCAGACATGTCCGGCGAAAACGCGCGACAGATTGTAAAACTGTTTCATCTGCTCGAACTCCTTATCGTTTCCCGTCAGCTCAAACATCGATTGCCGGCTTACGGCCTCATCGACGTTGCTCAACAGCAAGCCGCCATGATGTGCGTGACTCACGTATGGCGTAAACGACGCGGTCGCGCGCCGGCGCAGTTCGAGATTGAGTCCGAGATCGCGAATGATCTTTTCGGGTAACAAGCTGACGAGATATGAATATCGCGACAGCCGCGCGTCATAATCCGGGAACACTTTCTGTGAAGTCGTCGCCCCGCCAATGTAACCATTCTTCTCCAGCACCAGTACACTCAAGCCTGCGCGACCAAGATAACTCGCGGCCACGAGCCCGTTGTGACCGGCGCCCAGGATTACGACGTCGTAAGATGATCTCATGCGTGCACAACGCACTTAACCGAAGC
>QHOD01000023.1 GCA_003218615.1 Verrucomicrobiota bacterium | reverse complement strand
TGAAACGTTATTTCATGCCGAGTTTCCATTTTCGTGGCGCAGGAACGATCGTAGCGTGCTTGAAGGCTTGATCGATTCGGTCATGATTAACCGCAAAGCCGGCCGGTGTCTTCTGCTTGATTGGAAAACGAACGATGTTTCCTCAAGCGATGCCGAAATCTTTCGCGCGCGTTACCGCCCGCAGTTGGCCGCTTACTGGAAAGCGGTTGGGGACATTACGCGCCTCGAAGTGGAAGCCGGTTTGTTCTCGACCGCGCTTGGCCGTCTGCTGCTTTATTCTGCGGAAGAACTGCGAATCGAATGGCGCCGGCTGGAACAGCTTCCGCCCGCGCAACTCGAAGATGAAATTCGCCCGGATGCGCCCGATGGCTTTTGACGGAAGGACACAACCACTAAAATGGGCCGGGGCTACCTCGCTGCGTTGAACGCTGACTAGCTCTCGCGCTCGCCGCGGATGAATTGCTCGACGCAGCGATACGCTTCGTCGTCGGTCATTTGAACCGGCGGATGCTTGGAGAAATAGGCGGAGGGGGAATGCAACACGCCGCCGATGCCGCGATCGAGCGCAAGTTTGCAACAACGGATGGCATCGATCGCCACGCCGGCCGAGTTCGGCGAATCTTCGACGGAAAGTTTCACATCGATTTCCATCGGCACGTCGCCGAAGAGCCGACCTTCCACGCGAATAAAAGCAATCTTGTTATCGAGTTGCCAGGGCACGTAATCGCTCGGGCCGATGTGGATATTCTCATCCGCCAGGCGGGCGCCGATCACAGACTGCACCGCTTCAGTTTTGGAAATTTTCTTGGACGCCAGTCGCGTGCGATTCAGCATGTTCAGAAAATCGGTGTTGCCGCCGGTATTTAATTGATAGGTGCGCACAACTTTCACGCCGCGCTTGCGAAAAAGGTCGACCAACGCCCGATGCAGGATCGTGGCGCCCATTTGCGCCTTAATATCGTCCCCGATGAGGGGCAGATTTCTATCAGCAAAACGCTTCGACCACGTCGGATCGCTGGCGATGAATACCGGGATATTGTTGACGAAACCGAGGCCAGCTTCGAGCGCGCAACTGGCGTAGAAGCGGGTCGCCTCTTCGGAGCCGACCGGAAGATAATTGATCATGAGTTCCGCCGCGGAATCCCGCAATTCGGATACGATTTGTTCGCGGGTGGATTCCTTTTCCAGCGGCAGGAATGTGCGCAAGGGGTCCTGGTCTTGCATGTGGGGGGCGAAACCGTCGAACACGCAGCCCATTTTGACGATTGTGCCGGTGAGCTTGATTTTTTCGCAGAAGACTTTCGTGCAATTCGGCGGCGAAAATATGGCCTTGCTCACATCGAGTCCGACTTTGCGCCGGTCGATATCAAATGCGGCAACGACTTCAATGTCGTCCGGCCGATACGAGCCGATCTGGCGATGCATCAGTCCGGTACCTGAGCCGTTGGGCGAGGAGCCGTGATAAAAATTTATTCCCTGGACGAGCGAGCTGGCGCAATTACCAACTCCGACAATGGCGATTCGTATTTTTCTCATGCAATAACAAAGGCAGAACTTGGCCGCGTCGATCAATTACCCCCTTAACCCCTTTCGCAGCGGCCCAGGCTCCAATTAAAGCACCGAATGTGTCCGAGGTCGCGCCCGCTTGCAAGAACTGATATAAGGGCAACAGTCACGGGCATTCCTGGTGCAGGGAAGGCCCTCGCAAGGAGATATACCAAATGCGTTCGAAGTTCGCGGCCACCAGCATGCTGATCGCTGCTTTGTCCGTTTCGCCGCAAGCATTCAGCGCAGTCCCCACTTACAACATCGAACAAGCAGTCGCTCTCGCGCAGACCCAGAATCCGGACATCGCGATCGCACGTAAAAAAGTAATCGGGGCACGCGGCGGGTTGATTGAAGCCCGCTCCGGATTTCTCCCATCCCTTACCTCAACTGGGCTGTACGACAAACGGCAGCAACAGAGCCAATCGCAACTCCGCCAGGAAGATTACAACGCGACGCTACGGCTCGAACAGAATCTTTATACTGGCGGACAGGTAACCAGCCAACGCTCCATCGCGCAGTTGAATATCGAGAAGCAGAATTATGAGTTGCAGGAGACTGCCAGCCACGTGGCAATGGATGTCCGGATCGCCTTTAATGATCTTCTCCTGAATCGGGCGAAAGTGCGAGTGCGACAGGACTCGGTCAGGGTCCTGGACGAGGAACTCAAGAGCCAGCAGCAAAGTTTCAACGCCGGCATCGTTGGTAAATTAAACGTGCAACGCGCTGAGGTGGCTCTGGCTAATGAGCAACCGGAGCTCTTCAACGCTGAGACGCAATTAAAAGATTCCTACCTTCGGCTGGGAGACCTTTTTGGCTTGGAGGCTCGCCCCGGAACCGGGGCAGCGCCGTTTGAGGTGTCGGGAGAATTGCAATATCAACCGAATCACCCCGACCTGAACGATTGCCTGGCCCGGGCGGATGCAAATCGGGCGGTCATCAAAACTCGGCAGAAGGACATCGCGATTGAGGACCAGCAATACATCCTGGATCGGAGCGCAATGCGGCCACATGTCCGCGCTTTTTCTGGATACGAGCTTTACAGTGAGCGCGATCCGGCGGTCGGTCCGGAATTTAATTACGGATATGTAGTGGGGATAAACGCGACATGGGATATTTTCGATGGGTTCGCGACCAAAGGGCGCATGCAAGCTACCCGCGCGCGACGCGAAGCGGCCGTGCAGACGTTGGCAGCCGCTCGTCGCGCTGCTGCCTCAGAAGTGCGCAGCGCTTTTTTTGATCTGCAACAGGCTGATCGCGTGCTCGAAACTGAGACAAATAATGTTCAGGCCGCGGATCAAGCTCTCGACATTGCCAAAAGCAATTTTGCTGCCGGATTGGGAACACAACTCGACATCCTGCAAGCCGCATCCGACGTCACTCGGACTCGCACGACGCGACTCAGCGCAATCTACTTGCACAACGCGGCTCTTGCCCGTCTGGCGCACGCCTGCGGGAGTTCGGCGGAAGCGCTCGATTTCGGATCAAAAATCAGGGATGCAAAGAACGAAAAACGCAATGCGGCACAAGCTGCCGACGTCGCACGCCCACCGAACAAATTAGGTCAGCGATGAAGCAACGATTTCTGTTTCTGGGGAGCCGGTCTGTAGCAGTCGCCGTGGCTTGTTTCACATCTCCGGCCTATGCCGTCACACTAGAAACTGTTCTGCAAACCACGCTGGAAAGAAACCCGGCCATCCAGGAAGCGAAATCAGGCCTCGAACAAGCCGCGGGGCAACGGCTGGTTTTTCGTTCCGTCGCTTGGCCTGACGTCGAATTGGGCGTGCCTGCGGGTGTTCAGGGTGGCCACCGCGCGGGTGAAAGCGGGACAAAAGGATTTGGCGTGGGACGCGGCGTCTTGACGCAGACCTTGTTCAACGCGGGTCTGCCCGCTTCTCTGCGGCGGGGCGATGTCGAAGTCTTGATTGCACAACAGCAATTGAATGTTGCTGTCGTGGACCAATTGCACGCGGCGCGCCTGGCGTTTTACTCCGCGCTTTACTATCGATCGCTCGAATCCATCCGAAGAGAACAGCAGCGGAGACTGCAGGAGAACGTGACTACTCAAAGAACTCGTTTCGAAGCCGGGCTGGCTGATAAGAGCGCGCTTACAAGCGCGACAGTTCAGGCGTCTGAATTGGACACGCAAATTGAAAGCGCGCATCGCGCCTATTTGGGCGTCCAATTGGAATTGGCCGAGGCGATGGCCATCAACCCCGCAAAGGCTTCGCTGCCCGAGCCTGAAGGCGAACTGCAGTCTATCCCGGTGCGGGTCGATCTGGATTCCGAAACAGCAGCGGCGTTACAGCGGAGGGCCGATCTTAGACTTGCGCGTTTGTTTGTGCGCGCGGCCAACGAAGATCAGCGGATTATCGCGGCCGATTATTATCCTGCCGTTACCGGAAGCATTCACGGGGAGTACGTTCCAGTCACTGGCATTCATCGGCAAGGCTCAACGAGTAGGACGCAGGATTTTATCGGGTCAGAAATTCGCGAGAGGGCGGCGTACACGTGGCGAGTCATCGATAATGGCAAGGTGGGAGGCGCAGTTCTCCGGGCGCGCTCGGCGCGAGAGATAAACGAACTGACGTGCCGGAAACTACAGGCGAATATTCCTCGGGACCTCTCGCATATTGCGAACTATCTTAAGACAACTGAGATCCGCGAAAAATCGTTCGCCTCCGCAGCGACTGCCGCGGAGGAAAGCGCACGCACGGTACAGGAAAACCTGGCCAGCGGCCTGGCGTCGCCGCTCGAATACCGCGTTACTCAAAATGCCTTTTTGGGGACCAAGAGCGGACTATTACAGGCGATCTATCAACACAATCTCGCTGTGGCCGAGTGGGACCGCGCCACGGGACGCTATTTTCAATTTTCCGAAGACACCGCGCAAAACCTGCATTAGTTCCAGCGATTGAAATTGCCGGAATCAAAAAGGGTCTTGTGGGTCGGCGGGGCGCTTCTGGTGCTTCTCTTCGCCATCGTCTGGTATCTTTTCCTGCCGGTGGCGGAAGTGGCCAGAGTGCAGCGCGGCACGGCGATCTCCGCGGTCTATGGCACGGTGCGAATTGAGCCGGCGTTTGCGCCACACGTTCGCGCTCAAAACTCTGGATTCATCCGGCTGGCAGAGCCTTTCTCGGCCGGACGCGGCGCGATCGGCAAAAGCGTGGAGAAAGGGCAGTTGCTGGCGACCATTGCCGATGAAACAACTGCCCGACTACTGAAACAGGCACGCGCGGACTTGCAGGCCGCAATCCAGCGCGCCGCAGTCCCGGTTCCCTCGTCGGAACCGCTGAAAGCAGCAGAAGATAACCTGGAACGGTTATCCAAAGTGGTCGCTTCAGGGAACGTGCCAGCGGTGGAGTACGAGAAGGCGAAAAGCGAAGTGAATCGCTTGCGCAGCGCCGTGGAGACGGAGCGGATCGACCGAGACCGTAATCTCAATGCTTTGGAAGAAACTACAAAAAAACTGGAAGCACAGATGAAGAACTCAGAAGTGAGGTCGCCCATCGACGGTCTCCTCACAAACATCCAGACGATCGATGGCGAACTGGTTTCGGAGGGCAATGAGCTGTTCACAGTAGCTTCGCGCAAAAATTATGTCCGTGGTGAAGTGAACGAAGAGGACGTGGGCGAGGTGAAACCCAAGATGAAGGCGAAGCTGCAGCTATACGCTTATCGGACCAAGACCTTTACAGCCCACGTTACGTCGATCCAGCCGGCAGCCGATCCGACCACCCAGCGCTACACCATTGTCTTGGAAATGGAAAATCCGCCCGACAATTTGATGGCCGGAATGACCGGCGAGATGAACATCATCACTGGCACACACGAAAACGTTCTGCTCGTGCCCACACGCGCCCTGCTCGTCGATCAGGCCCTAATCGTGAAAGCGGGCATTGTGCATGCTCGCACTGTCCAGGCGGGCTACCGAACGCTCGATTTCACGGAAGCGGTAAGCGGCCTCGCGGAAGGCGATCACGTGGTCCTGTCCGATCAGGACAAATTGCATCCTGGAGAACCGGTGCGACAACGAATCGAGGACGTGTCGCAAGCGTCAAAACCATGACGCCGCCGCTTCACATTGCGTTGCGTTTTTTAACGCATCGCAAACGCGCGTTGCTCCTGAGTCTAAGCGGTGTCGTTTTCGGAGTCGCCATTTTCATCTGCACGCAGGCCCAAACGCAGGGGTTTGCTCGCCATTTCATCGATTCCACTATCGGCAGCAATGGCGCGCTGATGATCCGGTCACGGTTCCGCCCGCGTTACGAGCCGCTCATGGTCTCCTCGAAGACTTCTGACGGCAAGGTGGGACGCCGTGCGTATTTCGAGGGGATCACCAACGCAAATGAAATCATGCGGGTGAGCAGGCAATTTTCCAACGTCGTTTCCTGTTCGCCCGTTTTGCGAGGGACTGTGAGCGCGCGCGCTGGATTTGAAAATGCGACTGTCGACCTTTACGGAATCGAGCCCGCGCTCCATGCGCAAACGACCGATCTTCTCCACCAACTGGTCGAAGGCAACTTTGATGATTTTCGAAATAACACCAGCTCGATCATCCTTGGTTCGCGGCTGGCGGAAGCACTTCAAGCCGGCATCGGCGATACCGTGCAACTGCTGGCACCGAGCGGCGAGTACTGGCGTTTCACCGTTGCGGCGATCGCGCGCGCGGGCATCGGATCGATTGATGGGACTCGCGTCTATTCGCATGCGCGGGTCGCACAAACGCTGCTGCAACGACCGTTTGGCGCGTCAATGATTATCTACAAACTGCGCGATCCGAACCGCGCACCGGCTTTGGCCGGTCATTTCGAAAAATTATTTCAGCATGGAGCAGATAGCTGGCAACAGCGTGAGGAAAGCACGCTCCAGCTTTTTCTGACCTTAAGGATGTCGGTCGCGATTACCGTTTCGCTCATCATTCTGCTCGCCGGTTTCGGTATTTTCAATGTGCTGACGATGTCTGTTCTCGCGAAGATAAAGGAGATCGCAATTTTGCGTTCAATGGGTTACCGGCGGATCGACATTAGCGCGATTTTTCTGTGGCAGGGCGCCCTCATCGCCGTGGCCGGCTCCGTGTTCGGCTGTTTGCTTGGCGCGCTGATGACCTGGGGAGTATCGCATATTCCCATTCGGATCCGCGGACTGCTTTACACTGATTATTTTTTGGTGACATGGGATTGGCGGCACTACGTGTTCGCGACCTTGCTCGCGATCCTCGCCGTGTTCATCGCGAGTTACGTGCCCGCGCGCCGCGCGGCCGAGCTGCCACCAGTCGTTACGCTGCGTGGTTCGAGCGTATGAATGGGGAAATCTGCCTCAGTTGCCAGGAAATCGAGCGCTATTTGGGCGAAGAGGAGGAGCGCGTGCACGCATTGCGGGGCGTTTCGCTTGATCTCGAGCCAGGCAGCATCCACGCCGTTGTCGGTCCGTCCGGCTGCGGCAAGAGCACGTTGCTCTATATTCTCGGTCTGCTCGACCCACCCGATGCCGGCCGTGTTTCAATCGAATCGGAGCCGGTCTCGCACCTGAGCGATGACGAACTGGCACATAAACGGAGCAAGTTCATCGGCTTCATTTTTCAATTCCACTTCCTGATGGAAGATTTCACCGCGCAGGAGAATGTGATGATCCCGATGCGCAGGTTCGGACAGCTTTCCGATAAGGAGATGCGCGAGCGAGCCGCCGAGTTGCTTGAAGCGGTTGGGCTAGGCGACAAACTGCGCAGACCCAGCCGCCATCTTTCCGGGGGCGAACAACAACGCGTGGCGATTGCGCGTGCACTGGCCAACGACCCTCGGGTGATCCTGGCGGACGAACCTACCGGCAACCTCGACACCGCCAATTCCGAGCGTGCCTTTGAGCTGCTTCAAAAAATCGTCCAGCGAGGCGGGAAAGCACTGCTTCTCGCCACGCACAATCCCGCCATTGCCCAAGCCTGCGATTGGATCCACGAGATGAAAGATGGCCGCATCACTGCCAGCCATCCGCGCGGCACGCAAAGTTCGATTTTTTAAGTAATCGCAGGGCCAAGCCTCTTTCACGGGATGAGTGACGCAGCTTTAGGCTGGCCGCCGACAGTTGGCAGAGCGCGGCGGCGCCGTTATTCTCGCGGGCGATGGAGAACATCCTGCCAATTCTAATCGCGGATGCGCCTGAGGCTTTGATGGAATTGTGCGGCGTCAACTTACTCGAACGTTTGCTCCGCATTTTGCAACGACTCGGTTTTCGCCGGGCGATTGTTTTTTCGACAACGCCGGAAATCGTCGGAGCTGAATTAGCGCATCGTTCGTGGGCGCGCGAACAAATAACTGTCCATCTTGTCTCGGGTGCAAATCGGCCCCTTACTGCCCAACTGCTTTTGGAACAAAGTCCGTCGGAGCGCTTCTTAATAATACCGGCAAACATTTATTGTGACGCGCGCTTGCTTGCCGCTCTCTGCGCAAAAGAGTCATCCGCAGCACTTCTCGATTCGAATCCACCGGAATCAGCGCGGTCGTTAGTCCGAAATCCGTGTGGGCCTGCGTTGGTCACAAGGGAATTTCTCTTTGCGCTTTCGCCTACCGCGCCGTTTTCTGAGGAACTTAAAAACAAGATCGACAACCGCAAGATCGACACCGTGGATGCGGCTGCGGAGGACGATTACATCATTACCATGCGGCGGCGCGTGCGACCAGTTTGTTTTCCGGCGCCGCCCGAGCAGAACCGTCGCTTGGCTGAGCGGATCATTCTCGATTCCGCCCAAAAGGGAACGCTCGACCTTCCGGCTTATTTCCACGCACCGATCGAAACGGGAATCATCTCACTTCTCTGTAAAACGCGAATCACGCCAAACCAAATTACGATTGCAGGTTTCATCATCGGATGCGGGGCGACCGTAGCGTTTGCAGCTGGCCGTGTCGGACTCGGAATCCTCGCTGCTCTCATATTTGGGATCGTTGATGGACTGGACGGCAAGCAGTCGCGCGTCAAAATCGAAATGACCGAGCGCGGCAAGTGGGAACATCATCTCGATTATTTGATCGAGAATTCGTGGTGGGCGGCTATCGCTTTTTATTTGTGGCGAAGCGGCCAATTTCCGAACGTGTTCTATTTTTTCGCTATGCTCATCGGGGCGCACCTATTAGATGAATTCGCGAAACGCCGGGCGAAGATGGCGAAAGGCCGCCTGCTGGATGACGTTACCCCGTTCGACCGTGCTTTCCGGCTAATCGCGGCGCGCAGGAACGTTTACGTTTGGATACTGGCGTGTGGTTTTTTGTTAGACGCTTTCCCGCAAAGTTACGCCGTCATCTGCGGATGGGCCGCTTTGAGTGCCGCCGTTCACCTCATGCGTTCCATCTGGATTTGCGATAGCGGTGTGCGTCGCTTTGTCGGCATTCGGAGTTAAGGAACGAAACATTGACGGAATGCGCTTGGTGCGGGCGACGATTTCTTTCCCGAGCACGGCGATCGGCTTTTTCACGAGAAGCGAAGCACTCACTGCGCAATAAACACCACAGCCTTCCTGGCACGACTTTTTGCGGTAGTTTGCGTAGAGATCATCCAAAGTGATGTCCATGATGTGCTTGTCTGTGTGCACCATGCTGCAGATCCAGAATTTTCCTTGCGCCGAGACGAAGAATAATTTGTAGCCGGCCATGCAGGTCCACTCAACGTGCTCGCCGCGGAGGAGACTGCGTTGGTAATTAAGGATGGCCTCGCTGGTGTGAATCTTTTCCCCGCGGCGTTTTCGTTCGATCATCGAATCGATGAAGCGTTCAAGTTCTTCACGCGGTCCGCGCTCGACGCGAAACCGATGCAACGGGTCCGCATGCACGAGGCGAACTTCCGTCGGAATTCCCCGTGACAAACCAGTCTCGAGCACTGCCCGCGATTCGGGCAAGGTATCGGCGCAAATCACTCCGGTGATATGCAGGCTGATTTTTGAATCACTAAAATAATCGAGCTTGGGCAAAATCGTCTTGAACGACTTTTTTGTAATTGGACTCGGGGTCATCCGGTCAACGCTAATCTGCATAACCTGCAAGCCGGCATCTTCCAATTGGGCGACGAGTTTACGGGTGAGGAGGAAACCGTTGGTGGTTAGGCTGGTGGCAAAGCCGAGCTCGCGACAGTAGCGAACGAGTTCGACGATGTTCGGATGCACGAGCGGCTCGCCGCCGACGAGAGCGATGCGCATGGTGCCAAGCTCGCGAATTTTCCGTATCCATTTTTTCAAATCGTCGAGGCTCGGATGCGGCCGGCTGTTGTCGTACTCGGTGCAATAGGCACAATCGAGATTACAACGATCCGTGACGTAAAGACTGCATTGCAGGGGTTTGCGGTCGAGGAGACGCTTACCCGATTCCAAAATGTTATAGCCCGAAAATTCACGGCGGGCGTGTTTAAGAAGCTTCATGCAGCTTGGATCAGACCCTCAGTGTAGCGACAATCTCGTCTCGACGCAAAACAACTGCGGAACTACACTCCCTTGACCGGACACGCCTTGTCGATTTCAGTCAACTCTTTTCATCGACAGTATTCCGCCGAAAAGTGAATCACGGCGCTCCTTCTCATGCCATATCACTTCGAAACCGCCCGCGCCGGAGACCAGCTTCGTAAGGAGTCAGTGAGCCCGGCGGAAGTTGCGCTCGACGTCGCACCGCCAGTAGTGGATGCACCCGCGCGTGTAGACCGAACCGGGGTGGAGCTAAAACGCGGCGCCTTCTTGAACACGATCGCGATGTTGGCGTCGAATTTCCGCGGGATATTCACCTTTCTCGTTGCCCGGATGCTCGGGCCGGCAGCACTCGGCATATTCTCCGTTGCCTGGTCGACCACTGACATCATCAGCAAGATCGGGGTTCTTGGCCTCGACAATGCGATCACCACATTCATCGCACGCTCGGAAGCTGTCGCCAACCGGGCGCGAAGCCGGGCGCTGTTTCAAATCGCTGTAGTGCTGGGGGTTGCGCAGTCCATTGTCACTGCTCTCATCGTCATAATAGCGCTCCGGTTGTTTAACAACCGTCTTCACGTACAGCCGCAAATGGTTTCTGCGCTCGCACTGGTTCTCTGTGCGATGCCCGGTCTGGCCTTGTATCGCATCAGCACTGCCGTCTCGCGCGGGATGAAGGTGATGCAGCACGATATTTACTCGCGTGGGATGACCGAACCGATTGCGACGACGCTGGCGTTCCTGCTTGCACTCGCTGTCGGGTTCAAGGAGTCCTCACCGGAAGTGGCTGCAATCGTTGGAACAGCAGCGTCAGGGCTCATTGCACTCACACTCGCCTCAACGTTGTTTCGCCATGTTCCGGCGCACACGGACGATGTATCCCCGCTCGGCGAAGCACGGTCGCTAATCGCGTATGCGGCTCCCATCAGCATTTACCAACTGATTAACGCGTTCATTGCCCGGTTGGACCTTCTCATGCTTGGCTACTTCGTCGGACGCGCGCCCGGTGTGACGCTTGCTACGGTTGGTGTTTACAGTGCAGTCATCGGCACCGCGAACGGCCTGCGAAAAGTGAATCAGGCTTTCAACCCCATTTTCGCGCCGGTGGTGGCCGGTATGACTGCGATGGGCGATCACGAAACTGCGGCCGCGACGTACGCTCGGCTTGCTCAATGGATGCTTTGGATCTTGTTGCCGCTCGTAGCAGTGATGTCGCTCGCGGGCGGCACGATATTGCTTATCTACGGTCCATCGTTTCGGCAAGGCGGCGTTTGGCTCGGCATCGTCGCGCTCGCGAGTGCTATCAACGCTTTTGTCGCATTGGGCGAAACCGTAATCATGGTGCAACGGCCGCGTTTGAACCTTCTGCATTCGTCGATCACATGCACCGTAGCCGGCGCCGGGCTTCTCTTCTTGATCCCGCGGTTCGGTGTAATGGGTGCGGCGTTCGGCATTCTTTTGCCCTATCTTGTTCAAGGAACGCTACGCTACGTGACACTGCGATGGGTCTTTCACTGGAAAGATTCGTGGAGCGACATTCGCCCACCACTGGTCGCCGCCGGAATCGCGCTCGTTCCCGCCATCGTTTGCCGCATATTCCTGGGCGGAATTGTCGGACAGGTCACCAGTGCTGCGGTGTTTCTGACAGTCTTCGGTGTTCAGTGGTGGCGACACCACACTCATCGTAAGGACGAACGCAGTTAGTCCGAAGCGAAGACGTCCCAAGCATCGCCGAAGAATGCGATCGTTTCGTTATTGTTATATTGCCGCCCCTCCGGTACATCGTGTAGCGATAAGGTCCGCCGTTGTCGCAACACACTCCGCATCATGGCCGATGCTGGCACAACGTACCTTTTCACCCCACCGCGACTAAGCCATCCGCTGATCCAGATGTCATCCATGTAAAATGCTCCACTGGGAGCCTTGGAATAATCCCAAAGCGATTCGTTGAAGAACCTCGGCTGGATCAAGTAACTCCCACACCCTGTAATAACCGCTGCAGGCTGCGGTTGGCGAAGCTCGCTTGCCCGAATCATCTTGGCATCACGCCAATCCAGACTCTGCGGCATTGCAGCACCGCGGAGACAAAGCGCCCCGTCTGGTAATTGCTTGCTGTAGTAAAGATAAGTTTCGAGTGTATCGCGTGGATAAATGCGGTCGTCGTCCACCACCACGATCAAACTACTTCCTCTCCCGGCTGCCAGCTCCTCCTGAACCACCGGGATAAACTTGGTCGCAGGTCCCCAATCCTTGACGCAATGCAATATCCGCACCCGGGGCAATCGCAAAAGATATTTGGGCACGACATAAGGCCGCTTCTCACGAATCGAAAATTGCGGAATGGCCACGACGATTTCATCCGGCGGGCGGGTCTGCTTTAGAAGCGATCGAATCGTTGGCCTCAAATTGTTGATTCGGTCGGGCACCGTCGATAATGAGGCGATTACACGCCGATTAT
>QHOD01000022.1 GCA_003218615.1 Verrucomicrobiota bacterium | reverse complement strand
CATGTTACCCCAACATGTGCGTGAGGAGGGCGGCTATAAGGTCAAAGGCCGCATTCAATCCGAAGCGGAAGCGCTGATCGCCGATGCCCGCGCGGTGGAAAAGGCCGGTGCCTTCTCTGTCGTGCTGGAAATTGTAGTCGCGGATATTGCAAAGCAAATCACCAATGCGATCGGCATCCCGACTATCGGCATTGGGTCCGGCGAACATTGCGATGGGCAAATTCTAGTCACACACGATTTGATCGGTTTATTTCCGTGGTTCACGCCGAAGTTTGTTTCCCCGGAGGCGCGTGTGGCGGATGAGATTCGACGCGCGACCAGAGCGTTTATCGAGCGAACGCGGGCTGGCGGTAGAATTTAACGGAGATTTACAGCAAGAGAGGTCTCGACTTCGCTTGACACGACAAACCAGTGATGTTGGCTCCGGAAATCTGGATAGCGCTGTCCCATTAACGCCTGGCTTCAGCCAGGCGGCGGACAAAAAGCACTGCGCTCAGCCGTTTTAACGGCTTCCCGACGATCTCCTTAAGCCGTTGAAACGGCTCAGTGTTTCTCGCAACCAGCATCGGGCTGAAGCCCGGTGTTACTCATAGCCTCAGAGTCGGTCGGACCGTGGCTTGCGCGTCAAAATGTGATATTCTGGGAACCGAGTGCAATGAGAGTTTCCGACTTTGACGATTTGGACGGCTTCGATACCGAAGGTCTGCTCACGGGCAGCAAAGAACGCAGTTGGATCTGGTTTGGATTGATCGTTTCGCTGGCAATACATTTCGCGCTCTGCGCCTATTTCTATCGCACTCGATTTCAACCTGTGGAGGCCGCATTCGTGGAACAGCAGCAACCGCCGATGTTCAAGGTCAAGAGCGTCGATCTTGGACAGCAGCTCGATAAAGGCAGCGTGGACCAAACGAATCCGGCAGCGAAACCTGAGCCGGATAAAACGGATGTGCAGTTGCCGGACGAAAAGAAATCATTCGACAAGATTCTGCAGGACATTCAGGCCAGCGCGGCGATGCCCGATGATACTCGCGATGTTTTGCCGGACCAGCCGAAGGTGGAACAACCGGATGTGAATTCTGTTCTCACCGAGATCGAGCGCTCGACCGCGCAGAGCCTCTCCAATAATCCAAACGCGACGCGCGAGCAATCCTTGCTCAACAACACTGGCGTCTCTGGCCGGCCACAACCGGCCTTAAGCGGCACGGAGCTTGCCACCAGCACGAGCATCAAACGGCCGAATACGTTCACGAGCAAATTGCCCGGTGACAGTGCCGGGCCTAATAAAGGGCGCGCTCCCGGATTCAGCGATCTGGATCAGTTACTGGCGCAAAAAGGTCCGCTGGGATCGGGCACAAAATTGCGAATGCCGGACGATCAACTCTTCGAATACGACAGCGACGTGTTGCAAGGAAGCGCCGTAAGTCAATTGCAAAAGCTTGGCACTCTCATCCAACGCAATCCGAAAGCGACGTTCACCGTGGAAGGTTACACGGATTCGTTCGGCACACCGGAATACAATCTCAATCTAAGCCAGCGTCGCGCTGATAGCGTGAAACAATATTTGGTCGAAGGGATGGGAATCAGTCCCGCGCAGATCCAAACCCGCGGTTACGGCGCAACGAAATTCCGCACGTCACCCAATGGCTCGATCGACGAACAAAGCTCGAATCGGCGGGTCGAGATCGTGGTGCATACAAGCGAGGGTTAAACGGCGCGCCCGGTGGTCGCGCCCTACCAGTTTTTTATCCACTGATTTCGATCGTCAGGTGGATTCGCGTTCGCGGTGCTCCAAAGGTCGAAGGTGGGATTGTACCCATTTGCTGGAGCTGCCTGATTAGCCGTCGAGTAACCATAACTGTTTCCAAATGGATCTTTTATGTGGCTCAGACCTATGTTGTTGCCATTCAAATCCTTGATTACCGCCAACATCGATTCCTTAAAAGCGAAGTAGGTCTTGCTACCGGTGTCGGCGGTTAAGTCCAAATTAACGTCTCCACTTAACTGCTCATACAAATAGCGAGACGCGTCTTGATAGATTTTCTGGGTGGAGTCAAAGTCAGAGAGCGCGTTAAGGTCGTCAGTTCCGGTCGTGGCCACAGTGTATACGGGTGTTCCGCTTGGAGGCGCCGAAGTTGATTGGCCACGCGGATAAATTCCATTGTCGGCTTTGTAACTTTCTATTGCCGCAGACATGGCGGCGATCTCGGTTTCGACGCGGGCGCGGGCCCCCTTTTTTTGCACGTAACCGAACGTACTCAGGATTAATCCCGCGAGCACGATGATCACAGCGATGACAACGAGCAACTCAATGAGGGTGAATCCCGTCTTGTAGCGGCGCCTGTGCCAAGCGCCGAGTCTATTAGTTAGGCGTTTGATGCAAATGCCTCTCCAAGCTTCACGCCAGATCGACAACGTACTCTTGCGTTTCACGCGTCAGGTTTGCTGCTGCAAGCCCTGGATGATGCTGATGAGCGGCATGAAAAGCGCGATCACAATCGTGCCGACAATGAACGCGAGAAAAACGATCATGATTGGTTCGAGCGCCGCGGTTAAACCGGCGACGGAGTTGTCCACTTCATCATCATAGACATTGGCGATTTTCAAAAGCATCTCGGGCAATTGACCGGTTTCTTCGCCTACGTCGATCATGCTGATGACCATGGGCGGGAAAGCGCGGCTCGCTTCCAGCGGTTGGACGATCGATTCGCCTTCCTTCACGCTGTCATGCACCTGCGAGATCGCGTTGGCAATGACAGCGTTCCCAGCAGTTTCGCGGGTAATATTTAATGCCTGCAAAATCGGAACACCACTCGTAACCAGCGTCCCGAGTGTGCGGGTAAAACGGGAGATCGCGGTTTTGCGGTTCAAATCGCCAAAGAGCGGCAGCTGTAACATGAAACGATCGATCACGGATTTTCCGCCCCGGGTGCGCGCGACGAATCTGTAAGCGGCAGGAGCAGCGACGATCCCGCCGATTATGATGAGCCAATGATTTTGCACCATCTTGCTCACGTTGATGACAAAAGTCGTGATGACCGGCAGCGGTCTATCGCCGAGCATATCGTGGAAGATCGCTTCGAACTTCGGCACAATGAACACGAGCAGGAAGCCCATGATCGCGACCGCCATAGTCATCACGATAACCGGATACACCATCGCGCTTTTTACTTTGTTTTTGATCTTGGCGGCTTTCTCCTGAAACTCCGCAAGCCGGTTCAGCACCAGCTCGAGTACACCACCGATCTCGCCAGCCTTCACCATGTTGACGTAAAGATCGTTGAATATCCGAGGATGCAGAGCAAGCGCATCGGAAAACGTATTGCCGCCTTGCACTCCGTCAGCCAGTTTGTTGATGGTGTTTCTCAGCACACCGTCGCGTTCCTGTTTTGCCAGGACGTTTAAGCTTCGTAGCAATGGCAATCCGGAATCGATCAGCGTCGCTAGCTGCCGTGTGAAGATCATCAGGATCTTCGGCTTAATTTTCTTGCGCTGGAAAAGAACGATACTGCCCTTTGCCCGTGGTCGCGTCGCACGAGCCATTTTCGCCGTGCGGCGGGCAACCTTTCCGTCACGGCCGCTTTTAGTCTCTTCGTAAACGCTCGTCGGGAAATAACCGGCCTGACGCAATTGGCCGATTACTTCATTGGTGGAAGCGGCCTCGACCAGCCCGGTCGATTCCTGTCCCCGGGCATCGAGCGCCACGTAGTTATATCGCGGCATAAACAGGCAGACGATAACTATCCTCGAGGCTGCTGTCGAATTTTTCGCTGTGCGAGCATTATGTATATTTGATTACTTCTTCGATGGTGGTATCGCCAGCGAAGATGCTGCGCAAACCGTCCTGGCGCAGCGTAACCATTCCGAGCTCAATCGCCTTCTGTTTCAAGTTGACGGTGGGCGCTCGCTCATTAATCAATTCGCGGATCGGATCGCTGATTTTCAGAAGCTCGTAAATCCCTTTTCGCCCTTTGTAGCCGGTGTTGTTACACGCGTCACATCCTTTGCCGTAATAAAATTGTTTCTCGCCGATATCCCGCTGCGAAATGCCCAATTCCGCAAGCATTGCTTCGTTAGGCTGATAAGGCGTCCGGCATTGCGAGCAAATACTGCGAAGCAAACGCTGACCGAGAACTGCCTCGAGCGCAGACGAAATCAGAAACGGCTCCGCGCCCATGTCGATCAAACGTGTGACCGCGCCGGGGGCGTCGTTTGTGTGCAGAGTGGTGAAGACGAGATGCCCCGTTAGCGACGCCTGAATGGCAATTTGCGCCGTCTCCAAGTCACGCGTCTCACCGATCATGATCCGATCGGGGTCCTGGCGCAAAAACGAGCGTAACACGCGCGCAAACGTCAGACCGATAGCTTCGTTTACCGGCACTTGCACAATTCCTTCCAGATCGTATTCGACCGGCTCTTCCGCCGTGAGCAGCTTCGAATCGATGGTATTGATCTGCCGCAAACAGGAATAGAGAGTCGTCGTCTTTCCCGAGCCGGTCGGGCCGGTTGCAATAAAAATGCCGTTTGGGCGATGGATCATTTCGAGCAGAAATTTGTAGATGTAATCGGGCATCCCCAGCGCTTCGAGGTCCAGGTTTACGGTAGTGCGATCAAGCACGCGCAACACGAGGCTCTCACCGAACTGCGTCGGTAAAGTGGAGACGCGAAGGTCGATGCTGCGTCCCGCAATATTTTTTTGGATGCGACCGTCCTGGGGCAACCGGCGCTCCGCGATATTCATATTTGCCATCACTTTCACTCGCGAGATAACCGGCAACGCCAGGTGACGGGGTGGCGGCGACATTTCGTATAGCGCGCCATCCACGCGATAGCGGATTTTGAATTCGTTTTCGAACGGCTCGAAATGAATGTCGCTCGCACGATCCTGGATTGCCTGATAAAGGATAAGATCGACAAACCGAATGATGGGCGTTGCATTGGCCTCCGCTTCAACCGCAGCGGACTGTTCGTCCCCTCGCAACTGCAAAAGCTCGCCAGCTTCACCGAGCTGTTTGAGGACCTCCTCCATGCTCGATGTGTCAGTGCCGTAATACTGCTTGATGCGCTCTTCGATTTGATCGGTTCGCGAAACCACAACCTGAATGTCTTTGCCGAGGGCGAATCGAAGGTCCTCCGCTGCGCGCAGGTCGAGCGGGTCAACGAGCGCCACACGCAGCAAACTGCCGCTCATTTCAATCGGAAGCGCGCCATGCAAGCGGGCTAGTCCGCTCGGAATGAAGCGCAGAATTTCCGGAGCAATTTCGCGTCCGGCGAGATCGACATAATCGGTGCCCAGCGCATCGGCCATCGTTTGATGAAAGCCGTCCTCATCTAGAAAGCCGCTATCAACCATCGCTTGGGCGATGGTTTTTCCATTCAGGTCTGCCTCATTCAGCACGTCTTCCGCCTGCGACGGCTGCAAGACGTGTTGCTCGACGAAAAATTCAGCGATTTGCTTGTTGTTCACCAGCTTGTTGCGGCGCTTAGCTCACGTCGCCCATTGTGATAGAAATGACTTCTTCCCCAGAGGTAAGACCGGCCAGAATCTTGCGGACGCCATCTTCGCGGAGCGTCCGCATGCCCAGTTCACGGGCCCGTTGTCGCAGCATCAGGGTCGAGCTGCGTTTGTTGATCATGTGGCGGACTTCATCGTCGATGATAAAGATTTCGAATATGCCCATTCGGCCCTTATAGCCAATTTGTCGGCATTGCTCGCATCCGACCGGCTTCATGATCTGGGCTTCGCGGATCTGCCCGGGTTCAATTTGCAGCGCACGCAACTCCGTCTCGGTCAGTTCGCCTGGTTGTTTGCAATTGTTGCAGAGTCGCCGGACGAGCCTTTGGGCCATGATCGCGCGCACCGAGGACGCAACAAGAAACGGCTGCACACCGATGTCGACCAGTCGGGCTACAGCGGAAGGCGCGTCATTGGTGTGAAGCGTGCTGAAAACAAGATGCCCGGTCAAGCTTGCATTGATTGCGATGCTTGCAGTCTCGAGGTCGCGAATCTCGCCGATCATAATGATGTTTGGCGCCTGACGCAAGATCGAGCGCAAAGCCGCCGGAAACGTCATGCCGATCTCCGGATTGACCTGCACCTGGTTGATCCCGGTCATCTGATATTCGATCGGCTCTTCCACCGTGATAATTTTGCGGTCTGGTTTATTGATGGAGTTGAGACAGGCGTAAAGGGTGCTCGTCTTTCCCGAGCCGGTGGGGCCGGTAACGAGAAGAATCCCATCGGGGAGCTTGATCAGACTTTCAAAAATCTCCTGGTCGTCGGAAAAAAATCCAAGCTCTGGTAATCCAAGCATCAAGCTGGATTTGTCCAGCACGCGCATGACCATGCTCTCGCCATGATTCGTTGGGATCGTCGAGACCCGAAGATCGATCGGTTTCTTTTTAATTTTCACCTGGATGCGGCCGTCCTGGGGCAAACGCTTCTCGGCGATGCTCATCGAACCGGTCATGATCTTGAGCCGGCTGATAATGGCCGATTGCAAACGCTTGGGTGGCGCTTGCATTTCCTGCAGCACACCATCGACCCGAAAACGAACGCGGAATTTTTTATCGAGCGGTTCGAGATGAATATCGCTCGCACCCATTCGGTGGGCCTCGATCAGCAACATCGAGACCAGGCGAATGATCGGAGCGTCGGTTGAATCACCTTCAACGGGTTGAACGCCATCGCCGAGTTCCAAGTCAAGATCGATATCCTCGCCAATTTTTTCTCGCAGGACGTCGGCGGCTTCATCAGCAGTGCCGTAATATTTGATCAGCGCTTCGCGAATTTTATTTGGGCTGGTGCAAACCAGCTCCAGATCGCGCTGAAGAAGAAAACTCAGACTGTCGATCGTATCGATGTCGAGTGGGTCGCCCACCGCCACAATCAGCCCGGTTTCACCAAACGCCACAGGGACCACTTTGAACCGGCGCGCTTCTTCTCCGCGAATTTGCTTGATGACCTGTGGCGGAATCACCATGGAAGAAATGTCGATCCAATCCATGTGTGCCTGCGCCGCGAGCGTGCGCGAGACGTCCGCGTCGGAAACGATCCCGTCGTTGATCAAAACATCGATTACACTGGCTGCTCCATTCAAACGCGAGCGCGCGCTGTCAATCTGGCGTCGCGTCACCACTCCCCCCTCTTCCAGGATTCGGAGGACGTAATCTTCGCTCTGTTGCACGAGTGAAAAGATGCCTGAGCCGACAATTTACTGCAAATCTTCGTGGCCCTCTTTTACGAGGCGTGCTGGAGGCCCGCTCGACCAAACACGTCCGCGCAAAGAACGGAGTCTCCCTGTGACGAACAAGATGCCTGTCTTATTCCACTGTCACGCTTTTGGCGAGATTGCGGGGTTTATCGACGTCACGGCCAAGCTCGACCGCAAGATGGTAGGCGAGGAGCTGAAGCGGGATGACCGTCAGTACCGGCATCACGCAGTCGGGCGCCTCCGGCAGCGAGATGATTTCGTTGGCGATTCCTTTGAGTTGTTTCGCGCCGTTTCCACTGGTGAATGCAATAATCGGCCCCTTACGGGCTTTGACCTGCTCGATGTTATTGAGGTTCTTCGAAAAGACGGCATCATCGGGCGCAATAAAAATCGATGGCAGATCAGGACGTATCAGCGCGATGATGCCGTGTTTGAGCTCGGCGCTCGGATGACCTTCAGCAAAGAGATACGTGATCTCTTTCATTTTGAGCGCGCCTTCGAGTGCGATGGGAAAGTTGAACTGGCGACCGAAGAAAAGCATCCCGCTAACATCGGCATATTTCTTCGCGATAGCTTTAATCTGATCACTCAGTTTTAAGACAACCTCGATTTGCTCGGGCAATGCTTCGAGCGCTTCAATGATGCGATTTCCTTCCGCGGTAGAAAGATTCCGCATCCGGCCAAAGAGCAGACCGATCAGCGCAAGGATGACAACTTGCGACGTGAAAGATTTTGTGGCTGCGACGCCGATCTCCGGACCTGCGTGCATGTAGACGCCACCGTCACTCTCGCGCGCGATCGTGCTGGCGACGTTGTTACAAATTCCCAGTGTCCGAAAGCCTTTGCGCCGGCTTTCACGAAGCGCACCCAGCGTGTCCGCCGTCTCACCGCTTTGGCTGATCGCGAAGAGCAGTGTCTCCGGCGTCATCGGCATATTGCGATGACGAAACTCGCTCGCATATTCGACCTCCGTGGGAAGATTCGCGAGCCGCTCGATCAAATATTCCCCCACCCTCCCGGCATGCAGGGCAGTGCCGCAACCGGTCAGAACGATGCGACCGACATCGCGTAATTCCGCAGGTGTCATGTTCAATCCGCCCAACTTCGCGGTGCATTCTTCCAAGCTGAGACGGCCGCGCATTGCATCGCGCACCGAGTTTGGCTGCTCAAAGATTTCCTTGAGCATGTAGTGGGAATAATCCCCTTTCTTGATGTCCTCGGCCGTGAACTCGACTTTGCTGACCTGATGATCGCCGCTCTCGCCGGCCAGCGAGACGATCTCAAATTTGTCTCGCTCCACCGCAACCACGTCAAAGTCATTCAGGTAAACGGCATCGCGGGTGTAAGCGACGATCGCGCTCACGTCACTGGCCAGAAAATTTTCTTCTTTGCCAACGCCAAGCACGAGCGGACTGCCGCGGCGAGCGCCGATCATGAAATCCGGGACATCCGCGTGAACCAGGGCAATGCCGTATGTGCCGATGACTTGTTGAAGCGCGGTGCGAACGGCGCCGAAGAGCCGCGCTTTTTTCCGGGGAGCGTCCACCGTGCTCGCGCATGATTCGTCGTAGAGTTTGCCAATCAGGTGCGCCAGCACTTCACTGTCGGTTTCCGAGCGAAAATTGGTATCGCCATCCTGAATCAACTGTTCCTTAATCGCCTGATAATTTTCGATCACACCATTATGCACGAGCGCGAGTTTCCCGCTGGCGTCGAAGTGCGGGTGCGCGTTTTCATCGGTCACCTTGCCATGCGTGGCCCAACGTGTGTGACTGACGCCGAGAGAACCGGGAGCCGGTTGGTCAGTCATTAATCTTGTCAGCGCCGCGATGCGTCCGGCACATTTTCGCGTCTCGAGATGGCCTCGGTTTACAACGGCAATCCCGGCGGAATCATAGCCGCGATACTCAAGGCGCCTCAGCCCATCAAGCAGAATGGGCGCTGCTTCGGCGCGACCCACGTAACCGACAATCCCGCACATGTTCGAAGTCTAGTGGCGGCTGCTCTGACTCGCAACCGGGCCTCATAACAGCTCAGCCTCGCTGCGCTTGGACTACATACAACGGAATTCGGCTCTTGGGAGCGCCGTCCACCTTGAGCTCGAAATAATAATCTCCGGGACGCTCGAGATGAAAGCCGAGGTGCTGCCAGATGTGAATGTGGGTTTGGGACTGGGGACCCGGAATCCGAATCTCAAAATCCTGCCGTATGGGTTTGAGGACTGGCCTCATGTCCGGATCGCAGAAATGTATCTCGAGCGAGTGGCGGCCCTCTTCGCCGACATCAAACCGAAGTTTACATGCCACTGCACATAAAGGGTGAGCGCAGGGGAAAGAATGCGCGCCGATCGTGTCAAACGATCCCAGAATGTTCAGCTTGCCGCCGGCCACCGTGGCAGCATCGCAAAGTGTGAATATCTCCGTCTGCATGGCAAATTACTTTAGCGCCTAAGAAAGAACGCTATCCGCGATTCACTCGAATGGACACGAAATAAACAAGCCGGCAGGCGAGACCCCACCTGCCGACAGATTCGGTCAACGGACGGATTCGCGAATGCGACGCAAAAAAGTTGCCGCAAGGCGTCGACGCTAGCTTATTGATTGCTAGCAATGCACGACCAGCCGCAACGCGATGCACTTCCAAAAAATCCCGCCCCGAAAGCGTTCGGGGCGCTGCCGCCTGGCACAACGCAGCGAACGCTTGCCATCATTATGGGCGGCGGCGCTGGCACGCGTTTGTTCCCGCTGACCAAAGATCGCGCCAAGCCCGCAGTGCCGCTCGGGGGAAAATATCGCATTGTCGATATTCCCATCAGTAACTGCCTGAATTCCGGACTGCGCTCGATCTATGTGCTCACGCAGTTCAACAGCATGTCGTTACATCGACATATTCAGGCCAGCTACAAGTTCGACAATTTCTCCCGTAGCTTTGTGGATATTCTCGCGGCTCAACAAACGCTCGCCGGCTCGCAATGGTACCAGGGAACCGCCGACGCGGTGCGGCAAAACATGCGCTACTTCCTCGAGCGCCCGTTCGATTACTACCTGATTTTAAGCGGCGACCAGCTTTACCGCATGGATTTCCGCGCGCTGCTGCATCAACATATCCGTTCGGGCGCGGATATCACTCTAGCTACCAAGCCAGTACATCGGCATCAGGTTTCCGAGTTCGGCATCATGCAGAGTGGCGTCGATCGCCGGATTATGCGGTTCGTCGAGAAGCCAACCGACAAAGCTGTGCCGGATGAGATGAAGATGAGCCACGAGCTGCTTCGCGCCATCGCTTCGAATGAAGAGGAGGAATTATTTCAGGCTTCGATGGGAATTTACGTCTTTAATCGAAAGGTGCTGATCGAATGTTTGGAAAATAATCTGGTCGATTTCGGGAAGGACGTCATTCCGCAATCGATCAAGGATCGACATGTGAGCGCGTTTATCTTCCAGGGATACTGGGAGGACATCGGAACGATTCGCGCTTTTTACGAGGCGAATCTGGATCTGACCGATCTGGTGCCGGAATATAGTTTCTTCGACACCGAAGCGCCAATTTATACGCATCCACGCTTTTTGCCCGGCAGCAAAATCAACGGCGCATCGCTGCGGCAAGCGATCATTTCGGATGGTTGCATCATCTCGGACGCACACCTGGAACGCTGCGTGGTTGGGATACGCAGCATTATTCAAAGCGGCGCCACCATCCGGGACAGCATTGTAATGGGCGCGGATTTTTTTGAACAAAGTCGAGACGCCGAGTCAGGGCGACCCCCGATCGGGGTCGGACGCAATTGCGTAATCGATCGTGCGATCATCGATAAAAATGCGCGTATTGCAGACGGCGCCGTAATCACACCGGAAGGAAAACCGGCGAATTTGGATGCAGAGAACTATTTCATCCGGGACGGCATCGTGCTGATACCCAAAAATGCCGTAATTCCGGCGGGTTTTTGGATCTGATCGACTTAGTCGTCCAGGCTAACGGGTGTCGCTCGAGCCCGTAGGCCCCAGACCCGCAGCAGCGGCAGGCGCTATTTCCCATTTTTCCTGCCGATTCCAAGGGATGGCTGAGTCGCTGCGTTCGTCCGGATCGCTTACCAGCCGGGGCGGGTCTTTCTGCGTCGCGCACGAGACCAGCACGATGGCGGTTACCAACAACATGGCTGAAGCGATGTTTCTCCGAAGCTTACGAGCTTTTGCCAGCATAAACCACAGTATCTCCAGGTTGCACTTGAACGCCACGCCCCAAACTGCCGGTGATGATATCGCCGATGGCGGTCGTCGGTTCAACTGAAGAAATACGAATTTTTCCAATCAACGTGCCTTCCCGCAAAACAAGCAATTCCGAGTTCGGCTCAACACCCTGGCGAGCCCCCAGATTCAGCACCACAAAATTGTATGCCTGATTGACCGCAAGGACGGTACCGCGCACACCTGCTCTGCGGACGCCAGTTTCCCGCCGTCTTTTCTCGTCCTGGACCTGAGGCGAGCGCTCCTGAGCGCTCTGGAGT
>QHOD01000021.1 GCA_003218615.1 Verrucomicrobiota bacterium | reverse complement strand
TCCCCCGTTCTCGATATTCTGTTCCGGTATTACGCGCCGCTGCTGACCCGGGTCGCGAGCCGCCTGCGCATTTGTCACATTTGCGTGCAGCGTTTTCATTTTCTGGCTGTTCAACAGGCCGAGAATAGACGCCAGCACCAGAAACAGAACCGAAAGGCCGATCACGTTTCTTGGCGTAACCGCAAAAAACGCGGATTCCCGACTATTCATAGAGCGTGCCTTTGTAACAACGAATCACGCACAAATGCAAATTCCCATTT
>QHOD01000232.1 GCA_003218615.1 Verrucomicrobiota bacterium | reverse complement strand
CCTGACAAGTAATCCCACCAGATCGGCATCCTGTTCGATCGATCCAGATTCGCGCAAATCGCTCAAGCGCGGCTTGCCGCCAGAACGCTGCTCTGGTTGCCGGTTCAACTGTGCCACTACGATGATCGGAATCTTCAATTCTTTCGCCAAACCTTTCAGTCCGGCGGAAATTTCGGAGATTTCCAGCTGCCGGTTGTCCTGCGCGCGGCGGGATGTCGATCTGAGCAGTTGCAAATAATCAACGATGATCAGTTGCACGGCCTGCTGCGCTTTGAGCCGGCGCGACTTCGCTCGTAATTCGAGAATGGTGAGACTGGCGCTGTCGTCGATGAAAATTTTGGCTTCCGCCAGTTTTGACGCCGCGGCTGTTAAACTGGGAAAATCGCGTTCGCCCAAGAATCCGTCGCGCACTTTTTGCAAATTGACGCGAGCCCGCGAACAAAGCAGGCGTTGGACAAGCTGCTGGCTGCTCATTTCCAGGCTAAAAACGCCGACCGGAAGTTTTTCATTAATCGCAACGTGCTCGGCGATGTTCATGGCCAGCGCCGTCTTGCCCATGCTCGGCCTCGCGGCAATCACGATCATTTCTGAGGGATGCAAGCCGCTGGTCATCCGGTCGAACTCGACAAAGCCAGTGGAGATGCCGGTGATGCCGCCTTTGCGCTCGTAAAGTTTCTCGATCGACTCGATCGCTTCCATCACCTGGTCCTTCATCGAGAGCATCTGACCTTTGAAGCGGTCTTCTCCCACGGCGAAGATTTTCTGTTCGACTTCATCGAGGAGATTATTCACTTCGTCCTGTTCTTCGTAGGCGCGCCGAACGCTCTCCGTAGCGGCAGCGATGATCTCGCGAAGAATGTATTTGTCGCGAACGATTTCGAGGTAGTACTGCACGTTCGCGGCCGTCGGGACGAAGGTAAACAAGCTGGTGACGAATGCTGCCCCGCCCAGGGTTTCGAGCAAATTCCGGTCGCGCAGCACTTGCGTGAACGTGATCAGGTCGATCGCCTGGCCGGCGTTCCAGAGCTCCACGAGCACCGTGTAGATGGTCTGGTGCGCCGGGATATAGAAATATTCTTCATTAATTTTTTCGACGCACTCCGCGATAGTTTCGCGCGGCGAGATCAGCATCGACCCCAGGACGCCTTGCTCTGCTTCCACGCTGTGCGGCGGCGTGCGGTGAATATCCTGCGCAGAACCTGTTGGCGGATTGGGAAAAACTCTACCGCCATTTTCCGCCGCCGAACCTCGGCCAGCGCCATTACCCGCTGTCTTACGAGATTTCCCAGGCTGAGAGCCTTGAGAACTCGGCATTTATTTGGTTTCTGTTTTTCTTCGGAAAAACGGTCGATGTTTTTTCTTTTCAGGTTCCTCGGCCGCAGCGCTCGCCGTCTCCGCCCCGCGCTCGCGGGACTCGTCTGCGGATTTCACCTGAAAAACAAATTGCGCCGTCACGTTGTGGTGCAGCTTAATGGCGATCTCGTGCTCGCCGGTATCTTTGATTGGCCGATCCAGAGCGATCTTGTGTCGATCAATCTCCGCGCCGAGTTCGTTTTTCAACCGATTCACGATGTCCTGCGCGGTGACTGATCCAAATGCTTTGCCGGTTTCACCGGTTTCGAGCGTAAACGTAATTCGGGCTTTGCCGATTCGACGGGCTAATTCTTCGGCCTCGTTTAGCTCGCGCGCTTCACGTTCGGCGCGCTTGGCTTTGAGAGCATCGATTTGTCGCAGGCTCGCCGGCGTAACTTCGTGCGCTTTGCCGCGTGGCAGCAGATAATTGCGGGCATAACCGCGCCGCACTTTGAGCACGTCCGCTTCAGCGCCCAAACCGGGAACATTTTCGGTTAAAATAACTTCGGTCGAAGGCATATGGTTGCGGTCGTCTCGGCGAAAAGTCTTCTCTAATGGAAGCGAGAGTGGACGAGTATAGAACCCGAGCAAACAGTGTCAATGCCGCAAGAAAAATAAATCGTGTCGCGCCTTATATCGCAGGCTATTGCTCGTACCAATCATCTCGGGTGAGAGGCAGTTTCGTTTCGCGCGACGAATCCAGTTTTGTCAGCAGTGTTTGGTAAACTGCGATGTAACCAGTTCGAAATCCGTGTGCGGAGCCGGCAATATAAAGACGCCACACGCGATACGTGGCTTCATCGACGAAGCGCAGCGCTTCATCGTGGTGCGCTTCCAATCTGTGAAGCCAGTGCCGCAGCGTGAGCGCATAGTGTTCGCGCAGATTCTCCACATCGCGAATTTCAAAGTGAGCGGACTCCGCAGCGCGCAGCATCACTGGCAGCGGCGGAGTATCTCCGTCGGGGAAAACGTATTGCTCGATGAATGATCCGTTCCGATTATCCGGCCGCGCCACAACGTTCTCGCCGATTGCTTGATTCAGAAAAACTCCACCGGGCTTGAGCGCACGACGGACGGCTGCGAAGTAACCCGGGAGCCGCTCGCGCCCGACGTGTTCGGCCATGCCAACGCTCACAATCGCATCGTAAAATTCGCCGCCGTTTGCACAGATCTCTCGATAATCGCCGAGGCGGACCGCTGCATTTTTTTCCAACCCAGCTTCGGCAATCCGGGCGCGGGCCCATTCCGCTTGCGGTTTACTCAACGTGATTCCCTCGGCGCGTACGGCGAAGTGTTTTGCGGCATGAATGACTAGCGCGCCCCAGCCACAACCAATGTCCAGCAGTCGTTCCCCCGCACGCAGTCGCAATTTGCGGCAGATGTAATCAAGCTTTTGTTTTTGCGCAATGTCGAGATCATCGCTTCGCGATTTGAAGTACGCGCACGAATAAACCAGGCGGCGATCCAGCCAGAGCTGATAGAAATCGTTGGATACATCGTAGTGAAACGTTACCACGCGCCGGTCACGCTCTGGCGAGTGACGCTTGCCACCAATTCGCGGTAACAATTGCCTCGCGGCGCGTTGCATTGTCGATCTTCCATCACGCTCCGGAAGCATGATTAGCAGACCGCCGAGCTTCAGCTTTTTCTTCCAATCATTAAGACGCCCGAGCAAAAAATCGCCGACCTCGAAAGCCATCTCGACATCGCCTTCCACGTCGAAGTCGTTATGAAGATACGCTTCGGCCAAGCCGACTTCCGTACCGGGTAAAAGCATTCGCCCGAGTGCGCCGGGATGTTTCAGCGCCAGCGTGGCATCCCGAGGCCGGTCGTCCGGCCACATCGTTCCATCCCAAAGACGAACGCTGACTTTATTGAGCGAACAGCCAGCAAAAATTTCCCTCAGAATATTACGCGTTTTCTCCTCGACAGTTTTTCCTGAGGAGACGGCATGCATCGCGTCATGCGGAATACGCGCTCAAATCATGCCGAGCTTCATCCGTCCTGCTTCGCTGATCATGTTTTGATTCCAAGGCGGATCCCAAACGAGCTGGACATCGGCTTCATCCACTCCGTCGATGGATAGAATTTTGCTCTGCGCATCGTGCGCGATTGCCGGTCCCATCCCGCAGCCAGGAGCGGTGAGCGTCATCTTCACTTCCACTTTGGTGCCGCCTTCTGGCTTATTGATTAACCGGCAGTCGTAAACAAGGCCAAGATCGACAATGTTCACCGGGATCTCGGGGTCGTAGCACTGGCGGAGTTGGTTCCAGACATCTTCTTCTGAAACCTGACCATTTGTGGTGCTCGCAGGCTTTTCAACCGCCTGCGCCTTCGGTTTTTCCAGCCCCAAAGCGTCCAAGTCTTTCTCCGCGATCCGTGCGAGGCCCTGG
>QHOD01000020.1 GCA_003218615.1 Verrucomicrobiota bacterium | reverse complement strand
TCCGCGGCGATAATCGAGGCGAGCACGGCCCACCATGGCATTCTGCGGCCACCGAGCGCGAAGTCGGCAAGATTGTCCTCCTTGCGGCCCATGTAGAGACCGATGGAGATAATGAGGACGAAATAGAAGAGAAGAACTGCTGAGTCGATCGCGAGCCGCGCGTCCATGTCGGCGGTTATTTAGCCACAGATGGACACGGATGAAACACAGATTATCTCTTCCTCTTGCTCATGCCCCTGCTCGTAATCGATCCTAGATTCTAAATACCGATCCGATTTTCAATGAACCTGCTCGAAATTCCCGCCCAGGATTTTGACCTGCCAAAGACTCTCGATTCCGGCCAGGTGTTCCATTGGGAGAAGGTCGGCCGCGGATTTCTCGGAGCGATCGGGGATTACCCAGTGTACGCGGAACAAGGCAACAATGTCTTGAGAGTTCGTCGCGGCGCGACGCCGCGACCAGCAGGCGAGACGCATGCGCCACCCAGAATCCTCGCTGAGTATTTTGCGCTCGATCATCCGCTCGCGGAAATCTGCGCTTCGTTCCCGGATGATCCGGTCATGACTGCGGCGCAAAATTTCTGTGGCGGGTTACGCATCATTCGGCAGCCGAAATGGGAATGCCTGGCGACGTTCATTTGCTCTTCGATGAAACAGGTCGCGCATATCAGGCAAATTTCGAGGGCGCTGCGCGAACGTTTCGGGGTCGCGCGCTCGCTATTGCGAGTTCGTCCAGTGGCGGACAATATCGATCCGCCAAAGAACGGATTCGCCGCGGCGAACAATTACGTCGTGCACGTCTTCCCTTCCCCGCGGCGCCTTGCCAATAGCTCGGAGAACGAGTTGCGCGAATGCGGCCTCGGTTATCGCGCGAAGAATCTACTGGCAACCGCCCGGCTCGTTAGTTCAGGCGAAGCCGATCTCGAGGCGTGGTCGGCGCTTTCCGACCTCGATCTTCAGGCAAAGCTTTGTGAGCTGCCCGGCGTAGGCGCGAAGGTCGCTAATTGCGTAATGCTTTTTGCCTACGAACGGCTACGCGCCTTTCCGATCGACGTTTGGATTGAGCGCGTTTTGAGGCAGCAATATTTTCCGCGCGCCCGGAAATTGAACTCGCAGCGGCTGCGGAAATTTTGCGAAAGCCATTTTGGCGAACATGGCGGTTACGCGCAGCAGTACTTGTTTCATTATGCGCGGACAGCTTTACGGAAGTCAGGAGGATCGAAAGTTTCCTCGACTCCGCTCCGCTCCGCTCGGAATAACAAAAGGAACGATGGGCGAATGGGCGGGAACAAGAGTATAAGTATGAGTAAGAGGAAGAATAAGAGCAAGAGCAGGAGTGAGAATGGGACTACCTCGGCGGCGCAAGTTGTCAGTGCCCCCGGGCTGAGATAAGGTTGAGGCTTTGAACTGAGGAAACCTCTGAATCCTTTTTTATCATTAACAGACCGCTCTGCATGACGACGGCTGACATCATGTTCGCCCAGCCGGGCAACCGAACGATCGATCACGAGTCCAACGCTCGAGCGGTTTTGTGGGCGTTGCTCGCGGCGATTTTCATTCACCTGGTTATTGCGTTTTTGCTGGCTGTCTTCGGCGGAGTTTTCTCGCCAGCTGTCCCGATCGAGGACAAGCCGGTCCAACTGACTTTTGTCGATCTTTCGCCGGTGCCGCTCGTTCCAAAGAATTCCGCGTTTATGGAGACAGACGAATCGAAAAAATCTGCCGAGCCGCCGAAGGAAAAAACATTTGAATCGAATGCGAACTCGATTGCGGCGAGCGAACTTCCTGCGACCGGCGAAGCTCCGTTGCCCTCGCAAACGGGCAAGGATCGACCGTTTGTCGATCTGGAAACACATGCCTCCTCACTTTTAACCGCAAGACCCACTCCGGCGGTTAAGCCCTCCACTGCCGCAGCATCGGCTTATCGCGCTTACAAGGATCGAACGCGCATCTCGGGCCGGATCACAAACCGAGGTGTTTCGTCTGTTAATGCGCTGGGCACGCCGCTTGGCCGCTACATGAAGTTTCTCCTCGATGCGGTTGGCTCCCGCTGGTACACCTATCTCGATCAACGCATTGACTTGATCAGCATCGGCACTACTCGCGTGGTGTTTACAGTTGACCGGAGCGGAGAGGTGAAGAATCTCAAGGTCGTCGAAAACACAGCAAACGAGGCCTTGGCAAATGTCTGTATTCAATCGATTCAGGAGGCGCAATTGCCTCCGATGCCGGATGATTTAGCCGCTACGCTGCCTGCCGAGGGCTTGGACATGGATATTCCGTTCACGATTTATCCGAACTAATGATTGCATCGTTAATAATTGCCGAAGCGCCGGAAACCGTGCGGACGATCATGAGCTTTTTCGTCAAGGGCGGGCTGTTTATGTGGCCTCTGCTCGTATGCTCGATCGTTTCGGTAACGACAATGATTTTACGCGGCATTGCTTTGCGAGAAAAAAATGTGATGCCGCTCGTGATCCAAGACGAAATCGAACGGCTCGTGCCCGGCGGGAGTCCGGAGCGGCTGTCGCGGATCGTGCACCATGATCCATCGTCGCTCGCCCGGATCGCGCGCGTTGCGCTCCAGCACTTGCGCGGGCCGCGTTCGGAGAACGTGGAAGTGGTGGAAACACGAGCGCGTCACGAAATGGTTCGCTTGGAGAAAGGTCTCATCGTTCTCGAAGTGATCACCGGCATCGCGCCACTACTCGGTTTGATTGGCGCGGTCTCTGGCTTGGTGCACGTTTTTTCCCATCTCGGCTTGAGTTCAGGCGCATCCGATACGCGTCAGATCGCGCTCGGCATTGCCGAAGCGTTGAATGCAACTGTGTTTGGACTTTCGATCGCGGTGCCGACGTTGATCGCCTTCAGTTATTTCTCGAAAAAGGTGGAAGTGATGTCGGTCGAAATGGAAACGCTTGTCGTCGAGTTAATCAGCAAATGCTACTATGGGCGCTCCTCCCGCGACGTGATGCCGATTAAATCTCCGCCGCTGGAATCGGCGCCGACGCCGACGCCAGTGGTGTGAAACGTGCGGCACATCCCACGTTATGAACTTCGTCGTCCGCAAACGCAGAGCGCCCACCATTATTATCGTTTCCCTGGTCGATATTCTGGTCATCCTTCTGATTTTCTTTGTCGTTTCGACGACGTTTAAAAAAGACCAACCTGAAGTTCAGATTAATCTGCCGGAGTCCAAGACGGCGCAGAAACAGCCGGGTGAACTCGAACACGCGATTGTCAGTATCGATCAAAATGACGACATCAAACTGGACGGTCGAGCCACGAGCGTGGACGAACTGGAGGGCGCGGTGCGCGGTCTGCCCGAAACTCGCAAGTCCGCGCTCGCGCTGCAAGCGGACAAAAAGGCCTCCTTCGGCATGATCATCAAAGTGATGGATGCGTTAAAGTTGGCGGGCGTGAAGAATTTGCCGGCCTTTACTCGCGAACAGAAATGATATTGTCGATCTTCCAGTACGGAGACCCGATCCTGCGGACGAAAGGCAAACAGATCGAAAAGATCGACAATCATATTCGCGAGCTGGTCGCCAACATGATCGAGACGATGCATGCCGCCCATGGCGTAGGCCTGGCTGCACAGCAAGTTGGTAAGGCGTTGCAGCTGACTGTGCTCGACGTTTCAGAAGTCGAAGATCGGGCGAGCACGATGAAGCTCAACGGGAAAGAGGTCGATCCAAAGGCGTCAATGCCGCTCGTATTGATCAATCCGGAAATCGAGGTGGCCGGCGGCGCGACCGAGATTGGAACTGAAGGCTGTTTGAGCTTCCCGGAAATTACCGGCGAAATCGAGCGCGCGAAATCAATAATCGTCCACGCGCAAACTTTGGAGGACGACAAAATTCATATCGAAGCCAGCGGCTTGCTCGCGCGCGCGATTCAACATGAAGTTGATCATCTTAATGGAATTCTTTTCATTGACCGGATGAATTCGGCAGCAAAGGCCGCTTTGTCGAGCCGCTTGAAACGCCTGCAAAAGGAAACAAAACGCGGCAAGCGCATCCGCCCGGAAGACGAAGCATCACTGGTGAGCGAGACTACGCTGTAGCCGTCGACCTCTGGGCGACGCGACGCGTATGCTCTAAATACGTCGGCGCCGCGCTTCGCAAAGCGAAGCGTCTCCAAGATCAGAGCGCTTTGTAATCGACCGTAATCGTCCGGTAAAGCAGCGTGTCGTGTTGCGCCGAGAAATAAAAAAGCTCAAGCATCGTCGCGCCGACCATCCATTGATAACCGACAAGCGTCTGGATAACGTCGGTATCGGTGTCGCGAGAACGGGAGACTAGTTTTCCCGTCCCGTATTTGTCGTCGAAATATTTGCGAATTTCTCCCATCCGCTGGTTGTAACGCTCGATCGTCCAGTCCGGATACTCATATTGCAGCTCCACTGCGATCAGCGCCCTCTGCTTAAAAGTAAAGAGCGTGCGCTTCAGTCCGGGGTGAACCAGGCCTTCCACTGTCCAAACCTCCCGGTTCTCCGTTGTTTTGCGCGACGCGATTTTCGCTTTCGCGCCGTGGAGCACGGCTTCCACGCGCGCCATGGAATCATTCCAACGAAAGCCGAATGGCGGCAACAGCTCTTCGACAGCGTACGTGTGTGACACGGAAAGCAAGAAGACGATCAAGCCGGTTGGAAGAATTCGTTGGATCGCTCCACTCTGCTTGAAATTGATGACGCCGTTTGCTTTCCAAGTCGTCATTTTCGCTTGCCTTGTCTGCATTTTGCGGTTCGCAGAGCATCTCCTGGCACTCTGAAGTTGGCAAAAATGCGCATACGCGCTAATTTGGTCAACTCGTCGCGCCTTCGTTGGACTCTCGAAATCAACTGCGCGCAACGAGGATCAGATTTGCCATTCCGGGACACGCTCGTTCTCCTTTTTCAGTCAAGATTTTTTTTTGTGCGCCAAAAAATAAATTTCAGTTTTCTTCTTGTCGATTTTCGCGCTGGTTTCTAATCTCAAGCCCGCTGGCAGGCGGAGGGGGAGCAGATGTGAATAAGTTGTGAACATTTCTGAGAAACTTTTATCGGCGAGAATGAACGACACCCAAACCTCCCCAGAGAAACGACCCCTTGTGAGCCTCTATCTCGCTGGAACCAGTTCAGTACCGAACCGGGCAGAATTGGATTTTCCCTCGTATTTACGCATTTTGATCGTTTTTTTTCAGCATTGCCTCGAGGAACTGTACCGGGGATCCTCCCAATGTCGCTCCGCTTTCGTGGCGCGATTTTCTCCGGTATCAGCCTCTGTGGCAATTATGTAACACTGTTAACAAGTTGCTATGGACAAGAAATGTACTCAACTATGGCAGCGATTGTCTGCCACGTTGAAGTCGCAGGTGAGTGCCGATTCATTCAAGCGCTGGTTTTCCGCCGTTGAGTTGGTTGAAGCCAGTGATAATTCGCTCACTTTTCGCGTTCCAAATAATATCTATCAATTTTGGATCGAGAGTAATTATATGGCCGCTTTGCAGAATGCCATTATCACGACTCTGGGCGGCCCGCGCGGCGTAAAGTTCTCCTCCCCGTCGGGACTTGCAACGCAAATTCCGATAGAGGATACCGCCGCGCTTAAAGAGATTTTACCCGAGTCACCGCGCGACACTAAAGCCGTGGCGAGCGTGGCGGGGCTCAATCCGCGGAACACGTTCGAATCGTTTGTGGTCGGCCCTAATAACGAGATTGCGCACGCCGCCAGCCTGGCGGTCGCGCAGACGCCAGCCCGTACTTACAACCCGCTATTCATTTACGGCGGCGTCGGTCTCGGCAAGACACATCTGATGCAGGCCATTGGCCAATACGTCGGGACGAAGAAGAATACCAAGGTGATGTATCTCTCCAGCGAACTGTTCATCAATGAGTTCATCGACGCCATCCAGCACAGTAATCTGGTCAAGTTCCGAAAGCGTTATCGCCAGGCCGATCTCCTCTTAATCGACGACATCCAATTTCTTGGCGGCAAAGAGCGTTCCCAGGAAGAATTCTTTCACACTTTCAACACTCTTTTCGATGGACATAAACAGATCGTGCTCTCCAGCGACCGGCCCGCTTCGGAGATCGCGAATTTGGAACACCGCCTGGTTTCGCGTTTCGAATGGGGACTCACTGCTGAGCTTCAGCCACCGGACATCGAGACGCGCATGGCCATCTTGCGCAAAAAAGCGCGCACGTTGCAGATCAAGCTGCGGGATGACGTTTTCGAGTTTATCGCCAACCGCATTCGCTCGAACGTGCGTCGTCTCGAGGGCGCGCTCATGCGCGTGGCTTCCTTTGCATCGCTCAGCGGAAAGGAGCTGACGCAGGAGGTCGTCGAGCATCTGCTGAAAGATATCTTGCAGGAAGAAGGACGGCATTCGATTACGATCGAACAAATCCAGCGACGCGTAGCCGAACATTTTGATGTGCGGGTGGCCGATATGACGAGCAAACGGCGCCCGGCCAGCATCGCCTTTCCGCGACAGGTCGCAATGTATCTGGCCCGCGAACTGACCAAGGCGTCGCTGAACGAAATCGGGGAGGCATTTGGCGGACGCGATCACGGCACAGTCCTGCACGCCTGCAAGCTCGTGAAAAAGCGCATGGGCGAGCAGGACAATATTCGGCAGACGATATCCTTTATCGACAGTTCGTTGCAGAGGTAGGGGCGTCGCCCGGGCGGTTCGGGCCAGCCGATACTGATTTGTCGATCTTAGCGCTTACGACTTTGCGGTTGCCGAATAAAATCGAAAGCCTTACATCTTAAGCGCTCCTTTCCATCATGAAATTCAATGTCACAAAAGAAAAACTGCTTGAAGGTCTGCAACAGGTCCAAAACGTAGTCAGCACACGCACCACTCTTCCGATTCTTTCCAACGTTTTGTTGCAGGCCAACGGCAAAGAAGTGCATCTCACCACGACCGATCTCGATGTAGGTGTGCGGGGCAGTTTCGAAGCGGAGGTGGAAAAGGAAGGCGCCACCACGCTCCCGGCGCGTCGTCTGTTCAACATCATTCGTGAGCTGCCTTCCAGCGAAATTCGGATCGAGGTTGATGGAAAGAACGCTGCATCCATTCGAAGTGGGCAAAGCTTTTTCAAAATTCTCGGCCTGCCCGAGGAAGAGTTTCCACCGCTGCCGAAATTTGAAGACGCAAAAGTCGTCACGATCCGCCAGAAGGATCTGCACGATGGCTTGCGCAAAACTTCCTATGCCATCTCGACCGACGAAACTCGCTACGTGCTCAACGGCGTTCTTTTCAGTTTCAAGGACAACAAACTTACCCTTGTCGCCACGGATGGCCGCCGGCTTGCCATGCTTGACATCGAACTGGAATTCCCGCGCAGCCATGAAGCCGACATCATCGTCCCAACGAAAGCGGTCACGGAATTGCAGCGCCTGCTTACCGACGACGGCGACGTGAAAGTGAGCATGGGCAGCGGGCAAATCGCATTCGACCTCAACAAGACGCTGCTGGTCTCCAAGTTGATCGAAGGCAACTATCCAAATTACAAACAGGTCATCCCTTCGGAAGCAAAAGAGCGTGTCACGCTCGAGCGCGAGACGTTTCTGAATTCGTTGCGGCGCGTCTCGTTGCTGGCGAGCGACAAATCCAACTCGATCAAGTTGAACTTCAGCAAGAACAACATCGACATCACGGCCAACACCCCGGAGGTCGGTGAGGCCAAGGAATCGCTCGCTGTCGCCTACAAAGGGCGCGATTTTTCCATCGCATTTAATCCGGAATTTCTTATGGCGCCGCTGCGCGCCCTCACCGAAGAGGAAATCTTTCTCGATCTCATCGACGAGATGAGCCCGGGCGTGTTGAAAATTCAGACGCCGTTTCTCTACGTGCTGATGCCGATGCGCATCAGCTCCTGATCAGCCTTTTGTCATTCCGAGCGGAGTCGCCTGCCACGCCGAAGCCATGGCCAAGGCGGGAGGAATCTCTCACTCTTGTCCATAATCACGCTGACAAAGTTCAGTTAGCGATTTTCTGACAGCGCTGGTATCGATATCTTCGATCGCGCTGCTCTTCGATCGTATCACGCAAACGTTCTTGCCTTTCGGCGCCCACACCTCAGGATCGCTCGGACCGAAAAGCAAAATGCAATTTGCACCGGCGGCGGCGGCAAGCTGCGAAATTCCGCTGTCGTGCCCGAGGAAAATCGCGCGCTCGAACAGCGCCGCGAGCTCCGGCAACGGCAGATTTTTCGCAAACCGGACGCGCTCGTTTCTCCACACCGTTCGCAACTCTCTCGCACGCTCTTCGTCGGCCTCGCCGGACACGATGACGAGCGAGCCGTTAAAATCGCCCGAGCCAAGCAGATGATTTCCGATGTCGATCCAATTTTGGAGCGGCCAGTTTTTCTTTTCACTTCCGCTGCCAATATGAAACGCGATAATTGGCCGGGAGAGATTGCGGAGAAATTCCTGCGCAACCTGTCGATCTTCAATTGAAGGATAAACGTTTGCGACAAGGTCCGCTACGGTCAGGCCTAGTTCTTGCATCGGCCGTGCGAGTTGTCGCGTCGCGTGCTCACCCTTTTCGATCTTTGCCGGACCACGAACGAAGTTTTCCACGCCGCATCGGCGCAGATTATTCTCAAAGATTCCATCCGGATCGTAGAGATAGCTGATGATCAAATCGAAACTCGCAAAATACGTTCCCAACTCTGGAGGCAATTCGGAATTCTTCGCGAAAAAACTGGAGAGCGGTCCGTATTCGATCGAACGAACGGCTTGCGCGTAGAACCGATTTTCCGCAAGCACTGTGATGTGCTTGTAACCGAGGATCTCGATGTGCGCGTGCGGATACGCGTCACGCAGGGCCTTCAATGCTGGCAGAGTGAGAATGAAATCCCCGATCGCGCCGCCACGGATAACCAGAATGCGGTTCATGCTCTGCTGTAGCGGCGCTCTACGAGCGCCGAAATCGACGGCATCATCGGCGGTCACAGACCGCCGCTACAAGTTAGTACCGCGTAAATGCGAAGGTCAGAATTACCCCACCATAAATGAACGCGATGACATGCAGGAAGCGCCAGCGGAGAACGCTCCGCGTGCTCCAGCTGATTTGATCGCGAAGGACATACGGAATCGCCACCCAAAATAATCCGGCAATAATCAGCAGATAGGCGAACACAGTTACGAGCAGCCGGCTCGTTTCGTAACGTAGAAAGGCTGCATCAAGCAGCGGCTCGGCCGCGAGCAAACAAAGAATGCCAAGCGCGCGCACGGCAAGAAACTCGTCGACGAAACGCAGGGCGAGGAAGTAACCGATCGGCAATGCGATGAGAAGCGGCCGCCGGAAGGCTGAGAATTCGCCCATTTCAATTGTCGCGACCAGCCAAAAGGTCCAAACAAGAGCGATACTGAGCAGAACAACCGCAGCAATATGAGAACGCGGAAACCTTTGCGCGACGCTGGTGAGATCGGATTTCACCAACCCAGGCAAGCTGATCAAAATAAGAAACGCGCCCGCGATAATTCCCGCGGTTTGCAAGGACAGATGGTAAATCATGTTCGCCACAGCGAATCCGTCCTGTGGCGGACGCGATCGCCATTGGGATCGCGTGAGGTTGCCAGAACCGGCGTGCCATACAAGCTGAATCCATTGGCCTTTTGTACCCGGACATCGAGAATTTCTCCGATGAGCTTCCTGTCGCCTTCGAACACGACGATCTTGTTCCCGCGTGTCCGGCCCATCAACCGAGCAGAATTCGTCTTGCTCGGCCCTTCACAAAGAATTTCCACGGCGCGGCCGATCAACCGCTCGCCGGCGCGCCGCGCTGATTCATTCACGATCCGGAGCAGATCCTGATTACGCTCTTCTTTGACGCTCTCCTCAACTTGCTCTGGTATTTTGGCAGCGGGCGTATCGCGTCTTGGTGAATAGCGAAAAATAAATGCATTATCGAACTGGATTTGTTCGACCAGGTCGCGCGTTAGCTTGTAATCGCTCTCGGTTTCGCCAGGAAAACCGACAATGATGTCCGTCGTAATGGCGATTCCATTGTGCACTTGGCGGATGCGACGGACCAGATCGACATATTTTTCAGCGGTGTAAGCACGGTGCATCGCTTTGAGGATTTTGTTGGAACCGGATTGCAGCGGCAAGTGAACGTGCTCGGCCAGTTTGGGCAGGCGGGAGAGCGCGTTGATTAAATCGTCGCGAAAGCCAATCGGATGCGGCGATGTAAAGCGCAGTCGTTCAAGTCCGTCGATTTCGTGCACGGTCTCTAGCAACTGCACGAAGGGACTTTTATTATCGCGCTTAGGAAATTCGTGGCGGCCGTACAAATTCACGATTTGCCCAAGCAGCGTGATTTCCTTCACTCCATGCGCAACCAGATCGCGCACTTCACGCACGATCTCATCGATCGAACGGCTGCGCTCCGCACCACGTGTCTGCGGGACGATGCAAAACGTGCAATGCATGTTGCAGCCCTGCATGATTGAAACGAACGCAGTTGCCTGCAGAGCCGCGATTTGTTGGTCGCGAATCGTGGATTGCGATCCGATCTCCTCGGCAACATCGACAATCGAGAAGCGCGGATCATCCATTCTGCTATAGCCGGGAGCGGTAATCGTGGCCGGGCGCGCCGTCTTTCGCGCAACCAATTCTTCCACATAATCGGCAACGCGATGAAATTTCTGGGTCCCGACGACAAGATCGACGTGCGACAAATTCTTGAGCAGCGACTCGCCGCGCGTCTGCGCCATGCAGCCGAGGAAACCGAACACTACATGCGGCCGTTCTTTCGCCATGCGGCCGAGCATTCCCATTTTGCCGAGCGCCTTTTGATCTGCCATGTCGCGCACACTGCACGTGTTCAAAAGGACAACGTCGGCTTCCGCCTCGTGCCCGACTCGCTGGTAGCCTCGCGCAATGAGCGAATGGGCAACTTGTTCCGAGTCGCGTTCGTTCATCTGACAACCGTAGGTCTTGATAAAAAATTTCGGCATGGATGGGCGAAAATAATACACGGGCAAGGCGCCTGCGCCACGGAGAGATTATCCGCTTCCCATATTGTCGATTTTTCGGATTAAATCGCGGCGCGCATGAAAAAGGAGTCTCCAGCCATCGGGATCATCGGTGGCAGCGGTTTGTATCAGATGGAAGAAGTCCGCGAGCCGACCGAACACAAGATCGACACGCCGTTTGGCTTGCCGTCGGACACGCTCGTCGGCGGAAAAGTAAGCGGCCGCCAGGTATATTTTTTGCCACGGCATGGCCGCGGCCACCGAATTCTCCCGCATGAAATAAATCACCGGGCCAATATTTACGCGCTGCGTTCGCTCAACGTGCGCTGGATCATTTGCGTGACAGCCGTCGGCAGTTTGCAGGAAAAGTATGAGCCGCGAGATGTGTTGCTGCCGTCGCAATTCTATGATCGCACAAGCCTGCGTGCCGCTCACACATTTTTTGGCGAGGGCATTGCGGCGCATATCGCATTTGCTGAACCGATCAGCACTAAGCTGCGAAATCTATTGGCCGAATCAGCGAGGTCTCTCGGCGTCACAGTCCACAATGGCGGCACTTACGTGAATATGGATGGTCCGGCATTTTCCACGCGCGCGGAATCGGAGTTGAATCGGCGGAACGGTTTTGACGTGATCGGGATGACAAATGTTGCGGAAGCGAAACTGGCGCGCGAAGCGGAAATCGCGCTCGCCACCATGGCAATGATTACCGATTACGATTGCTGGAAGGTCGAAGAAGAACCGGTTTCCGCACAGATCGTCATCGGTCATCTGATGGCGAACGCCGAGACGGCGAAGAAAGTGCTCCTGGATGTGATCCCGCGAATCCCGACAGAGCCGAATTGGCCGGAACATTTCGCTCTGGATTCAGCGCTGGTCACCGATCGCAAGCTGTGGCCCGCCGCAACGGTCGAAAAGTTAAAACCAATTTTGCGACGTTTCCTGTAGCCACGGCCCGGCGGCTCGTTCCCGTTTGATATTCCATTTTAAAACATTCGTTTAGAGCGGTCTACAAGCCGGTGGCTAGAGAGAGGCGACGCTTAATCGTGCGATCGCCTGGCAGAGCGATCGGATTTGTTGTTCTTGGTGTGCCGCGGTCACAGTGACGCGCAATCGCGCGGAGCCCTTCGCTACGGTTGGAGATCGAATCGCTGGAACGAGGAACCCTTCGCCTTGGAGCCCAGACGCCAAATCGAGCGCCGCTTGCTCTTCGCCCACGATCCACGGGAAAATTGCGCTGTTGGCGGCGTTTCCCTTTTTGTTTAATCCATTGTTCGGGAGAAGTTCCTGCATCGATCCAATTCGTTTCCAAAGCAAAAGCCTGCGCTCTTCGCCTGCCGGGGACGAAAGGAAATCAATCGCCGCCTGCGCAGCGGCGGCGATTGCCGGCGGAGGCGATGTAGAGTAAATGAAGGAGCGGGCGCGATTGATCAGCCATTCGATAAGACTGCGGGAACCGGAGATGTAACCGCCGCTTGCGCCGAGCGCCTTGCTCAATGTTCCCATCTGAACATCGACATCGGCACTTACGTTCTCTGCGGCAGCCAGGCCCCGGCCATTTGGACCGATCACGCCGACAGCGTGCGCTTCGTCGAGCATCAAGAGCGCCCCAAAATGTTTTTTTAATTCAACCAATTCGCGCAACGGCGCGCGATCGCCGTCCATTGAAAAGACAGATTCAGTCACGATGAGAACGCGTTTGCCCGCATGTTCGCGCTGCGCCCATGCGAGATGACTCTCCAGTTTGCCCAGATGATTGTGTGGAAATACGCGCAGGACCGAGCCGCTCAATTTCGCGGCATCGATCAGTGAGGCGTGGCAGAGTTTGTCGAGCAGAATAACGTCACCCGGACCGACCAACGCGGGGATTGTCCCGAGCGCGGCCGCATATCCGCTACTGAAACAAAGCGCCGCCTCTGTTCTCTTCCATTTCGCCAGCGCGCTTTCCAGGCGCAGATGCGGCGATTGCGTCCCGCTAATCAGCCGCGAAGCCCCGGCGCCAACGCCAAATTCGCCGATCGCGGCGATTGCTGCCTCCCGCAACCGGAGATCGTTTGCGAGGCCGAGATAATCGTTGGAGGAAAAATTAATGAGCCGACGGCCAGCAATCTCGATTTCAGGCCCCTGCGCGCTACTGATTTCGCGAAGATGTCGATCTAACGACCGCGCGCGCAGCTGTTCCAATTGCTCCTGAAAAAAATCGCGCATGCGCGTTTTGCCCAGCGCGACTACATCCAAAGACCCCAGGAAAGCAGCGCCGACGCATCGCGCCACACTCCGGACTTACTGTCACCGAGCACGACCACGATGATGTCGCGGCCCGCCCGCGAACCGCTGCAGATCAGGCAGTGCCCGGCGGCCTCGGTGTAACCAGTCTTCATCCCGTTGCAGTAGGGCAAACGCTTCAAAACTTTATTGGTGTTTTCGAGCTCGCGCGTCCGCCCGTTGGCATAACGAAAAACAAGCTGGGGAAGACAGACGATGGAGCGGATCGTTGGATTGGCGTAGGCGGTACGCGCGATCAGGGAAAGATCGCGGGCTGTTGAGTATTGTCCGGGCACGGGTAAGCCGTTTGGGTTTACGAAATGCGAATTGACCGCTCCGAGCTCGCGAGCGCGACGGTTCATCACCTCCGCAAACGCTTCCACACTGCCGGCATTGTCTCGAGCCAGACATCGTGCCACATCGTTGGGACTTTTCACGAGCAACGCTCGGAGTAGATCGATCCGTTGATAAGTGTCGCCCGGCTTGATGTTCAGCTTCACCGGTTCGGCGAGCGTGTCGACTTGTTGGACCGTAACAGGCTGATCCAAAAAACCGCGCTCAGCCACGATCAGCGCCGTCAGCAATTTTTGCGTACTCGCCGCCGCCCGTATCTCGTCGGCGTTCTTTTCGTACAATGTTTTGCCAGTATTCGCGTCCACCACAATGACTGATGCCGCGCCGGTCTTGGGAATCCCGTTGGGAGTGTATTCGGTTGGCGCCGGAGCTGATTCCTGTGGTTCCTTTGGCTTTGGGCGCGTTCGGCGCGAGCGGGTATGAGTCGATTTTGCTGCCTGCGCCTTGCGCACGGGACTGGACGAGATATCGGCATCCTCTTCATCTCTTGCTGAAACCGCCTGCGCCCTCCGAACGGGACCCGGCGAGATGCCGGTGGGCCGCACCACTTCGGAATCAGCGTCTTGACTCCAAGCAGTAAGCGCCGAAGCCAAAAGCAATACGCAAAGGAATAAAATTCGATTGCGCCACTTCATAAGCGGGAACTTAGCGATAAAACTTTTGTCGGCGCAAGCACCTCGCACAATTTCTCAGCACGCCCGGCGATCGCCGGCCTACTTGGAGCGCTGGATCAGTTCGATCTCGTAACCTTCCGGCGCGTCGATGAACGCGATCTTGCCGCTGCCACTGGAATGCGGGCCGTCCGAAAGCGGATAACCTTTCGCCGCCGCTTCCCTCGCGAACTTGTCCAAATCGTCCACTTCAAAGGCGAGATGCGTAAGATCAGGACCAACCACCACCGGCCCGCTCTCATCGAATTTGCAAAGCTCAATCTCCTCATCGCTCTCGGGCGCTTTTAGAAAAACGAGTTGTGAGCCACGGCCAGACTTCTGGCGGCGAAGCTCTTTGAGTCCGAGCACATCTCTGTAAAACGAGACCGTCTTCTCCAGATCGCTCACCCGATAACGAGTGTGTAAGAGTTTTTTGACCATACCGTATCTCATTGCCCCCGTACCGGATTAAATTCAAACTCAGACACGAATTTCACGAATGCACACGAATTCGCTGCTTTACAAAGAAGAAGTGTTCCAGCTGGTTGGCCTTTGCATGGAAATTCATCGTGAGCTAGGAAAGGGCCACGACGAGGTCATCTATAAGGACGCCTTGGTTGTCGAACTGGGCCGCGCGAACACTCCTTTTTTGCGCGAGAAGCAGTATGAAATCACCTACAAAGGATTCATCTTGTGCACTATTATTACGCAGACTTTATCGTTTGGGATAAAGTTCTCTTTGAGGCCAAAGCCTTCGAAAAACTGACTGATGCACACATTAAACAAGTGTTGAATTATCTCGCAGCCTCGAAACTTCGTCTCGGTCTACGGTATCTTATTGCTCCCGTACCGGATTAAATTCAAACTCCAGGTTATATTCCCACGATGAAACTTGTGATCGCTGCGACCGGCGCCAGCGGAACGATTTATCTGCAAAGACTTCTCGAGCAGATTGATTGTGCCGCCCATGAGGTCCATCTGGTCATGAGCGCGTACGCAGACAAGGTGGCAAAGCAGGAGCTCGATAATTTCAGAATTCCGGAGAGCGTGTCGCGACATTCCGACAATGATATGAATGTACCGTTCGTTAGCGGCTCTGCCCGTTTCGAGGCGATGGTCATTGTCCCCTGCTCCATGGCCACGCTCGGGCGAATCGCTTCCGGCTCCAGCGACAGCGTCCTACTGCGCGCCGCCGATGTTTTTTTGAAAGAGCGCCGCAAATTGATTCTCGTTCCGCGAGAAACGCCGTGGAATTTAATTCACGCGCGCAATGTCGTGACCTTGTTGGAAGCCGGCGCGGTCGTTCTGCCTGCGATTCCATCTTTTTACAGCCGGCCAAATTCGGTTACCGCCGTCGTGGACACCGTCGTTTGGCGCATTCTCGATCAAATCGGTCTGTCGAATCCGAGCGCCTATCGCTGGGGCATGAAATGACGAAACCTTCCCGCACACATTGAAAATCGAGGGTCGACCCGCGCGGTGGCTGATCGCGGTCGGATTTCGCATATTGCAGCTCTGGGCGCTCACACTGCGCTACAAAATAGAAGATCGTGCCGGCGTTGTTGGCAAAGTGACCGCTCAAAACTATATCGCCTCATTATGGCACAATCGATTGCTGATTTTTCCATTCGTGCTGCGACGTTTCTTTCCTGATCGTCATGGCGCGGCTTTGATTAGCGCCAGTCGGGATGGCGAACTGCTGGCTGATGCAATCAAGCGGTTCGATTACGACGTTGTGCGCGGGTCGAGTTCCCGCCTGGGTGCGAGCGCCATTCTTCAGCTCTCCCAGACTCTCGCATCCGGGCGTGACGTGGTGATCACGCCGGATGGTCCGCGTGGGCCTGTCTACGAACTTGGCCCGGGCATTGTTTTTCTTGCGCAAAAATCCGGAGCGGCGGTCGTGCCGGTCAACATTGAATATTCGAGCTGCTGGCGGTTGAAAAGTTGGGACCGGTTCATCCTGCCGCGGCCCTTTGCGAAAGTGCATGTGATTATCGGCTCGCCCCTTCATGTCGAATTGAGCGACACGCCGCAGCAATTCGAAGCCGAGCGCCAGCGTTTGCAGCAAGCGATGATGGCGCTGGTTGAAATGCGGTGAGTCATCTACGTTCTGCGGATGGCGAAGTTAATCGATGGCCGCGCGATTGCGGAGAAAGTGTATGTCGATCTTCGCCGTGAGATCGCGGAGTTAAAGTCGAAAGGCGTCACGCCGGGTCTTGCCGTCATTCTCGTGGGAGACAATCCGGCCTCGCGCGCCTATGTGCGCTCGAAAGACAAAATGTGCCGCGATCTCGGACTTCATTCGGTAAAGCTCGAGCTGCCCACATCGACCACGCAGGCCGAATTACTCGCTCGCGTCAAAGCATTGAATCTTGATTCGGCCATTCACGGCATTCTGGTGCAATCGCCGCCGCCGAAGCAGATCGATGAAGCGTTAATCGTGCGCGCGCTCGATCCGCGCAAAGACGTGGACGGATTTCATCCCGAGAACATTGCAAAGCTCGCGCTGGGAGATCCGACCGGTCTCGTTCCATGCACGCCGCTTGGTGTGCAGCGTCTGCTCATTGAAAGCAAGATCGACATCGACGGCGCCCACGCTGTGATTCTGGGCCGCAGCATGATCGTGGGCAAACCGCTCGCCCTGCTTCTCATGCAGAAAAGCAAGAATGCAAACGCGACGATCACGGTTGTCCACTCGCGCAGCCGCGATCTCGAAAAGATTACTCGGTCGGCGGATATTTTAATCGCGGCGATCGGTCAACCGAACTTCGTGAAAGCGGAGCACGTGGGCGATGGCGCCGTCGTGATCGATGTGGGCATCAATCGACTGGAAGACGCGGCAAGCGAACGCGGCTATCGACTCGTGGGCGATGTGGCATTTGACGAAGTCGCGGGGAAAGCAGCCGCGATCACGCCAGTGCCGGGCGGCGTTGGGCCGATGACAATCGCGATGCTGATGTCAAACACTGTAAAAGCAGCTGGTGCGATCAGTTTGGCGTGACAATTTTCGCGGTGAGCGAACGCAAAACCGGTTGAACTCGTGCGGCATGACTGAGAAAGGATGCGGTCCGCGGCGATAAGACGGCGACGCGCGCCAGGCGATTGATCCATAAACGTCCGCGGTACATTTCTCCGCAAGCGCGAACGAATTCGCGCAAAGTTGATTGTTCGCCACGGCGAATCCGTCCTGTGGCGGATCGATCTTCACCTCGGATTATTTTTACGATTGCGTGTGCTGCGAGTTCGCCGGAGCGCATGGCATAATAAATGCCCTCGCCAGTAAATGGCTCGACGACGCGCGCCGCGTCGCCGATCAAAAACAAATTTTCGTGCGCCGGTGGAAGAGCAGCACGGGTAAGTGGCGTGATGGTTCGCCAGACGTGAGTGGGCGAAACGCCAAGGCGTTTTGTCGCCCATGTCTTGAGCGCATTCATATTACGCGGCTTCGCGACCAGGCAGACGTTCAGTTCCTCACCGTTCACGGGCGACAAGCCGACGTAACCGTGTGAGAGTAATTGCAGCACCACGCGATTGCCGAAATTGTCCGGCAACGGCAGGTGCGACTGCAACGCAATGCGCTCGCGCTGTGGTCGCGGCAATAAATTGCAAAGGCGCGCGACGGTCGAGTTGCGACCATCCGCGCCCACCAGCACAGACGCGGCGAAACTTTCTCCGCCACCAGTCTCAATCTTCCAATCGTGACTGGTGGTCAACCCCGTGACCGTGGTCGCTTCGTGAATATGCGCGCCGAATTCGCCAGCGCGCTTTAGCAAAAGATGGTCGAAGAGACTGCGTTTGACCGAGAACTCGCACTCACCGCCCGATGGAAGATCGACAATTACCTTTCGACCGCCAATGGCGATGAACTCGACGGAGTCAAGCTTCGCATGGGGCAGAGCCGAGACCCGCTGCACAAGATCAAGCCGATTCAGCACCGGCCAGCACGATGGATTCAAACAATCGCCACAAACTTTTTCCCGGGGAAATTTTTCCCGTTCCAGGAGAAGCGTTCGTAATCCAGCGCCAGCGCAAAATGCCGCACATGTCGATCCGGCTGGTCCGCCGCCCACGATTGCGACATCAAATGTTTCCATTTTGTAGAATCATCACAGAAGAAAACCAAGATAACGAAGATTTTTGTTTCCGTGCTTCGGTGAAACTTCGTTTCCTTCGTTACCTGCTGTTCAAATTCTCTTGGCTGACCTAGCGCTGGCGCTAGACGTAAAAGCAGAGGAGAGTGCTCCATATGGGCTGGTCTATCCCAATCTTCCGCGTCGCCGGCATTCAATTGCGGATTCACATTACTTTTTTGCTCCTGATCGCCTGGCTTGCCTTCGGTTACTACGCGCAAGGTGGTTCCGCGGTGGCAGCAAGCCGGGTAATATTTGTCCTCCTGCTCTTCCTTTGTGTCGTGCTGCACGAATTTGGGCACGCATTCGCGGCGAAAGCTTTCGGCATCAACACGCCGGACATAACATTGCTTCCCATCGGCGGGGTCGCACGGCTGGAACGGATGCCGGAAGAACCAGTGCAGGAATTGGTCATCGCGGTGGCTGGACCAATGGTCAATGTAGTGATCGCGCTCGGTTTGTTGGTAGCAGGCGGAGCGCAGGCGTTTGCTAACCCATCGACATCGACAATGGAAGGCGGCGGTCTCATTGCGCAGTTGATGACCATTAACATTTTGCTGGTCCTTTTTAATTTGCTGCCCGCATTTCCAATGGATGGCGGACGTGTCTTGCGCGCGCTGCTGGCGACGCGGCTGAGCTATGCGCGCGCCACGCAGGTTGCTGCCAGTATTGGACAGGGGTTCGCCTTCGTCTTTGGCTTCATCGGACTGATCTGGAATCCATTCCTCATCTTTATCGCCCTGTTCGTTTACATCGGTGCGTCGCAAGAGGCGGCCCTTGCGCAAATGAAGGATGTCTCGCGTCGGTTTCCCGTCTCCAGCGCAATGGTGCGCGAATTCCGCACACTTCCGGAAAGTGCCACGCTGCAAGAAGCGGTGGACGCTCTCCTGGCGACCTCGCAGCACGATTTTCCTGTCGTGAATGAAACCGGAAATGTGGCCGGTGTGCTTACGCGACACGATCTGATCGCCGCGTTACGCAAGAACGATGCGGCGCTTCGCGTGGGCGACGTAATGCGACGCGATATCCCGACCGTCACGACCGGAACGCGCTTCGAAGAAGCATTTCGCATCATGCAGGAATGCAATTGCCCGGCTGTGCCTGTGCTCGACAGCATGAAGCGCCTCGTCGGTTTGCTCACGCCGGAAAACGTCACCGAATTGATGATGATTCAATCGGCCATGCCGCGGCGGCGGGTTACGTAACGCCCTGCAGCCGCTCCGCCGTGCAAAGCGCGACTCTGACGCGTTAGTCAGCCGCACGCCAGGCCGCCCACAGGGCGCCGGCTACAGGTTTCCACTCGCGCCGTTCTCGCGTAAACTCGGATCTGAACGATGCAACCAACGAAAGAGAAATCGGATTTGCAAAAGAAAGTGCACGAAGTGCCGCACAAGCCCGGTGTGTACTTGATGCGCGACCGGTTCAATCGCGTGATTTATGTGGGCAAAGCGCGCGATCTGCGCAAGCGCGTCAGTTCATACTTTCTCCCCTCAAAAATTGCACAGGCTGATTTGAAAACGCGCGCCATGCTCGGCGCCGTTTGGGATTTCGAGACGCATACCGTCCGCAGCGATGCCGAGTCGCTCCTGCTCGAGGGGAAATTGATCAAGGAATACCGGCCGCGTTACAACATTTCGTTCCGCGATGACAAACGGTTTCTTCTCGTCAAGATCGACATGTCGGAGGAATGGCCCCGTTTCCGGCTAGCGCGGTTCAAGAAGGACGATGGCGCCCGCTACTTCGGACCCTATGCGCATTCCGGCGCGCTGCGGCAGACGCTGAATTTCATGCGCAAGAAATTTGGGGTGCTCACTTTCGGACGCGGTTCGCCGACCGAACGCGAATTGAAATCGGCGACTTATCAGGTCCCGATGCGTTTGAGCGAAATCAGGGCGGAGCAATATCGCGAACGCGTCGCACAAGCCTGCGAATTTCTCGAAGGACATTCACGCGAAATGATCGCAACGCTGGAAGAAGAAATGCGTAAAGCAGCGGAGAAAATGGATTTCGAGAAGGCAGCTGAGCTTCGCAACATGGTTGAAGATTTACGCAACACGACCAAGCCAATGCGTCGCTTCACCCGCGGAAGTCTTCCGAGCGCGATCGATCCGATAGCAGACGTGCAGGCGCTGGCCGATGCGTTGCAACTCTCGCGCACGCCGCGCGTGATGGAGTGCTTCGACATCTCGAATATTTCCACGACCCACGTGGTAGCCTCGATGGTTTGTTTCCGCGACGGTGTGCCCGACAAGGAAAATTACCGGCGATATCGAGTGCGAACCGTAGAAGGGCAGGATGATTTCGCCAGTATGGCTGAAGTGGTTAGACGGCGCTATTCGCGAATTCTGCTGGAAGCGCGCGAAGCGAACCCGAACGCGGCGGGTTACTCGCAGGAAAATACTTTCGACGCGGCTCGGCGATTAGAACGCGACGCCAATCCCCAATCCCCAATCCGCAATCCGCAATCGTACATTCGTTTGCCCGACCTGATCATTGTCGATGGCGGCAAAGGACAACTCTCGGCAGCGTGCCGGGAACTACAGCGATTGGGTCTGCACGACCTCCCAATCATCGGTTTGGCGAAAGAACACGAAGAAATCTACCGGCCGGGCCGGGCCCTGCCGCTGCAGCTTCCAATGGATTCCGGCGCTTTGCGCTTGCTTCAGCGTATCCGCGACGAAGCACACCGGTTCGCCAACACTTATCATCAACTGCTCATGAAAAAGCGGATCGGCGAGAGTATTCTGGACGATTGCCCCGGTGTGAGTCAGAACCGGAGGAATTTGCTGCTACGAAAATTCGGTTCCGTGAATCGCCTCCGGAAAGCGACGGTGGAGGAAATTGCGTCCACGGAAGGAATTGGCCGAAAGCTGGCCGAGGACGTTCATCGCTTCCTGCACAGGCATTGATTTATTCCCAGATTCCGCAGATTAACGCAGTTTTTTGTCGAATGAGATCAATGCGGGGAAATCTGGGCAGTCTGTGGGTCGCATCGTTGATTCTTGCTACTGCGGTGGCAGGTGACGCGCAAACGCTGGCACCCACACCGACACCGATTCCGAGCGCAAGTCCGTCGCCGGAAGAGGAAACAATCATCCCGACTTTTGAGACGCAAAAACTTGCGCGCACGTACATCCTCGATGTGCCAGCTCCGCGGGGTCAAATCACCGATCGCAACGGCGTGCCGCTTGCGCAAAATCGACTTAGTTACAACCTCGCGATCAACTTTCCCACGCCGCTGGATTTTTCCGATGCGCAAGCCGTCAATTTCGCCAGGGAAAAGATCGACAAGGCCGGGAAACTAATCGGGCGCACGCTCCGGATTTCGGACGAAGCAATTCTTCGTCATTACCGCAACCGCGGAATCATGCCGTTCGAGATCGCACAGAATCTCAGCCAGTCGGAATACGAAGCAGTCAAAGACAATCTCCCGGCCGGCATCATGATGCGGCCCGTATATGTGCGCATTTATCCGAACGGAAAAGTGGCCGGCCAAATTATCGGTTACACCGGGAGGACTGGGCGAAACCCGGATGGCATCGTTGATAATCACGAAACGCTCTGGCCTGAAACCG
>QHOD01000231.1 GCA_003218615.1 Verrucomicrobiota bacterium | reverse complement strand
TCGCAAACCACGAGATTGATCAAAACGGTAACTACGTCGATCCACTCTACGGCAAGATCGAATTCACGAACCTGCTTACTGCTCACGCCTATTCTGGCGATGTTGTTCCGTTTCGCATTCAGCGCAGCGGTAAACCAATGGAATTGAAAGTGACGCTCGAACACCGGGACGCAAAGGATTACGTCAGCCCGCCGTACAATCTCGATCAACCGCCTGCGTATTATGTGCTCGGCGGTCTCATTTTTCAGGAACTTTCCCGTCAATATCTCAAAGAGTGGGGTCCGAATTGGCAAAGAGAGGCCCCGCAGCGTTTGGTCTACCTCGACCATTTTCAATCAGAGCTTTTTCCAGAGGGGAATCGCCGCGTCGTTATTCTCAGCCAGGTCCTCCCCGCCAACAGCACAATCGGGTACGACGACCTTTCCTATTTGACGGTCACAAAAGTGAACGGCAAAGAAATCAAATCGTTAGGCGATCTGGCGGAAGCGGTGAAACAACCAATTAACGGCTTCATCAAGATTGAGACAGAAGAGGATCCAAAACAGATCGAGCTCGATGCGGCGCAAGTCGCTGCCGAAGCGCCCAATCTCCAGGAAAACTACGGCATCTCTTCGCTCCATCGTCTCGATTGAGTGGATCGTGCAACCTCTTGTGCGTTGCCAGGATGTGATTGGGCGTCCCGTTGGAACTAACCAGCCCGCTTCTCGAGCTGATGTTGAAAATAGCCCTTCCAATTTTCAGGAAGCGATTCCACTCTGACGACTCGGCGCAGTCCGGTGAGGTCGTCGTTTTCAAAAGCGTAAATGCGAGTAATATCGGCCACGCTGATTTCTTTTTGCTCTCTCCCGATTAATTCGATCGCATCGCCAGCACTTACCCGCCCCTCGCGGGCCACGGCAAAATAGAAACCCGTGCGACGGCTGGCCAGAAACCGCTTGATGATATCAGCGCGTCCGAATTTTATGCCGAGCTTGTAGCAGGGCATTCGTGGTTCCGTGACCATGAGCTCGGTTTCACCGATTCTAAATCTGTCTCCGATATAAACGTTTTCTTCAAGCAATCCCTCGGTCGTGAAATTTTCGCCAAACATCCCCCAGGGCAGATCGACTCCCCGCAACTCGGCTCGCCAATAGCCGTAATGCTCCGACGGATACGCATACACGGCTTTATCAACGCCGCCGTGAACAGTGAGATCCGCTTGCTGATCGCCATCCAGATTTAACGTGCGCACCGTCACCGGCATCTTGACCGCGTTTTTGAAAATTCCCGTCGTGACGACCTTGCCTTGCCAAGTCACTTCCCTCGGCAATCCGATGTTCACTGACAAGATTTTCATCGCGACCTATCTCAGAGAATACAGCGATTATATCGGCATTTTGAGAACATTAGGCAACGATACTTTGTGTCCTTGCCGGACTTTGTGCGAGCTCCTTGATCTGAAAATCCGTGATATCCGCGCTACTTGTCGCGCCGTAGCCTAGCGCGAAGGCGGATTCGCGGTTAACAATTTCGTGATGCCAGCGAAGTTTATTCTCATCGGTAGCGGACTCGCTGGCGGATTGCTCGGTGCGTACCTCGGGCGACGCGGGTACGATGTCGATCTTTACGAGCGGCGGGCTGATCCACGCGAAGGCAATATTGTCGGTGGACGGTCGATCAATCTCGCCGTCTCGACGCGGGGAATTCACGCACTCGAACAACTCGGCATCGCCGATGACGTATTACGGCACGCAATCCCGATGCGCGGCCGGATGATTCACGATAAATCCGGAACCCTGCATTTTGCGCCGTACGATGTCGATCCAAAGAAATGCATCAACTCGATCGGGCGCGCGGCGCTCAACACAACCGTGATTGAAGCGGCGCAGCGTTATCCGAATGTGCGGGTCCATTTCAATCATCGCTGCACCGATGTCGATCTTGACTCGGCAACGGCTCACCTCGTCGCGTCTTTTGTAGACTCAGGTGTGCCCGCGACGCCGAAGCCCAGCGATGGCGGGTCGCCTACGAATGTAATTCACGCGCGCGGAGACGCCGTCATCGGCGTCGATGGCGCGTTTTCCGCTGTGCGCCAATCGATGCAAACAAAACTCACCGCGTTCGAGTACGACGAGAGCTATCTCGCCCACGGTTACAAGGAACTCACGATTCCGCCCGGCCCGGATGGTTCCTGGCAAATGGAAAAGAACGCCCTCCACATCTGGCCGCGCAGAAGTTTCATGATGATTGCACTGCCGAATCCCGATGGCTCGTTCACATGCACGCTCTTTTGGGAATTTGAAGGGCCGCGCAGTTTCGCGACTACCAAGACCGACGACGAAGTCTGCGACTTTTTCCGGGAAGAATTTCCCGATGCCGTGCCGCTCATGCCGGCGTTGCTCGAAGATTTCAGACAAAATCCGACCGGATCACTCGTGACCATCCGCTGCGGGCCGTGGTTCTACAAAGACAAGGTCGCGCTCGTCGGTGACGCCGCCCACGCGGTCGTGCCGTTTTACGGCCAGGGAATGAACGCCGCGTTCGAAGATTGTGTCGTGCTGGACGAATGCCTGGAAAAATTTCCAGAGAACCACGAGCGCGCGTTCAGGGAATACTTCTCCCGGCGAAAAGAGAATACCGACGCGCTCGCTGATCTTGCGATTGGCAACTTCATCGAGATGCGCGACAAAACTGCGTCGAAGACGTTTCGCGCGAAAAAGAAACTCGATCATTTCCTCGAAGCTGCGCTGCCTGGAGTTTATGTGCCGCTTTACACCATGGTAACGTTCACGCGGATCCCCTACGCCACGGCAGCAAGACGTGCGCGCCTGCAAGATCGAATCGTTTACGCCGGATTTATGGCTCTAATATTGCTCGCTGTTCTACTGACGTTTTATTTCGGCGCGCGTTAGTCGGAAATCACTCAAATCTTTCGCTCGTATTCGTCCACCACGGTTTCAATGCGGCGATCCTGGACGAGCCACACTACGGCGACAATCGTCACCGCACAGCGGTTGAGTTTTCAATACCGGCTTAAGCTTTTCATTTTCAGCGTTCCTGTCCGCCGCAGCCTTGGCGTACGCGGATCAGCTTTTGGCCTTCACTTCCCCTAACGCTTTTGCCATCGACCGCTTGCGATACATGGAATAAACGGGCACGAGGATTGCCATCGACAAATCAATCCAGCCGCTCCAGGCGAGCTTTTCTCTTGGCAACACCAGCGCCAAAATCAGCGACACAATCCCGACGCCCGTTGGGATACTCCATCCCTTCAGTTCGCCGAGCGTCAACAACCGTTCGCGCAGATTCAACCGTAACGGCTCGCGCAATTGCCAGGCCCGCAGGTTCAGCAACCAGATTTCGAGCGCGATCGCGGTAAAGCCAACCGCGTAGGTGGCAAACAGCATCCTCGCTTGCGCGTCGGTGCTGGGCCCGAGAGTCTGGCCGACCCGGCCATCGCTCAGAAAATACCACATCGCTCCAAAGACTGCTTTCAGCGGATAGATGTAAATCAGGATCGTAACGAGCATCGCCCAGCTGATGAAAATCGAGGCGCCATCTTCGAGGCCGTAACGTCGGCTCCATAACCAATGTCCCCGCCAGAAAATCCCGATCACGGCGATGCTGCAGAGAAATGTCGGCACATTCCTGAATGCACGCAGCAGCGTCGCGATATCATCGGGCACCTGTTGGGCCGCGATGACCAGCATGGTGATGGCAAAAGCAAATGCGGCATCGATGAAGGTTTCTAGCCGCGTCATCTCCAGCCCGCGCAGACGAAACCCTTTCAGCCGCGGCAGCGAATCCAACTCTGCCGGCAGTGCCGACGCAATCTCCTCGTGCCGTTTGTTCACGCGCCGCCAGTCATGCCACATGTCCGGCTTCAATGGCAATCAAGTTCGCCATTCGCAAGTCGCAACCCGCGCAGGCGCTGTTCTCGCCATCCAAAACTTCATCGAGACGACCGACAAACCGCGTCGCATTTACTCATCCCTCACTCTTCTCTTACCTGCATCTCCTAATCCGTCGCCGCCCGTCGTGCGCGGCGGCAAGACCGCATCGTTCACGCGAGCCTCATGGCGTTCGTGGCGATGTTGATCTTAGCCTTGTCGATCTTTCTGTTTCGATTATCAGCAAGACTCCTCTTGACAGTCTAGGCAAATGATTGAACAATTTCGCACCAAGACTGTCTAGGTAACAAAACAAATTATGGCCAAAGAAAAATCTGATCTCGTTTACGGCACGCTCGACATGCTGATCCTGAAAGCGCTTCAGCATGATCCAAAGCATGGTCTCGCCATCGCGGATCGAATCGAGCAAATGTCGAAAGAGATTCTGCGAGTTGAGCAAGGTTCGCTTTACCCGGCGCTCTATCGTTTGGAAGCGCAAGGGTGGATTAAAGCCGAGTGGGGCGTTTCCGATAACAATCGAAAAGCGCGGTATTACAAATTGACCGCAGCCGGCCGGAAACAACTCGCTGCGGAAAAGGAGCATTGGCTCCGCATCACCAAAGGGATCGATCTCGTCCTCGCTGGAGGCTAATAAATTATGCCGCGACTCCGCGCCTGGTTCTCTCGCTTGCTCGGTTTGTTTCAAAAAAACAAACGCGACGCCGAGATGACCGAAGAGATGCAAGCGCATCTCGATCTTCTGATTGAGCGGAACATTGCCGCAGGCATGTTGCCCCACGAAGCGCGAAACGCAGCGCTGCGACAATTCGGCGGAATCGAGCAAGTCAAAGAAGTCGCGCGTGAACAGCGCGTCTGGCGATGGGCGGACGAATTTCTTCAAGATTTGCGCTTCGGCATGCGAATGCTGTTCCGCAATCCCGGATTCTCGATCCTGGCAATTCTCTGTCTCACACTTGGCATTGGCACAAATGCAGCCGCCTTGAGCTGGATCGAAGGAATTCTGATTCGCCCCTATCCGCTCGTCGCGCACCAGGACCGAATGTTCGCCCTAGGCGGGACAACACGCGGCGCGACGGAAGGCCACGGACTGTCGTATCCTGACTTTGTCGATTTGGAAAAGAACTCAACGCTTTTCGAATCGTTCATCGTCGATCGGATCGTGGGCACGACATTGAGCGTGGGCGATCGGGCGGAACGCTGGGTAGGCGGATTGGTTTCGGCGAATTACTTGGACGCGCTTGGCGTGAAACCGATTCTCGGCCGCGGCTTCAGGCCGGAAGAAGGCACGGGGCGCAATGCGCATCCGGTCACCGTAATTAGTTACCTAAGCTGGCAGGACCGTTACAAGGGCGACCCGGCGATCATCGGCAAAACGCAATATCTCAACGGCGTTCAACACACGATCATTGGCGTCGCGCCGGAAAAATTTCACGGCACTTTCATCGGATACTCGTTTAACTTCTGGGTGCCGACGTCGATGCAGGAGACATTCGATTCGACTGGCTACAAGCTCGAAGACCGCGGGGCGCGCTGGATTGAAGGTTACGCGTTTTTGAAACCGGGCATTACCCGCCAACAGGCGCAAGCCGAGCTTTCGGCGATCGCGCAACGCCTCGAGAATGATTATCCGGAGACAAACCGTGGGGAGGGCTTTGAGCTCTTCCCGTTGTGGAAAACGCCTTTCAACGCCGTCGGAAATCTGTCGCCCACACTGGCGATCACAACTGGGGTCGCGT
>QHOD01000230.1 GCA_003218615.1 Verrucomicrobiota bacterium | reverse complement strand
TTACAGCGCCGCTGCGCTCCGGCCAAAAGGTGCGTGTCTATTACACCGGCACGGGCGATACCCGTGTGGTTGAGCGCGTTCAAGTGGAAGACTAAGATCGACATCGTCGATTAAATTCGAAGCCGCAGGGTTCCTCGTGGATCCTGCGGCTTTTGCATGCATTGCGAATAATTTTACCAGCTTCCTCCCAGGACCAGCAGGCGGCGGAGGCGCCCTGCTGCTGCCGTAATTTCCGGCGTTGTCGCAGGCATCGGTAATGGCTGTTAACCGATGCACATAAAAACTCAGTTCCTCTGTGTCCAAGTCTAATGTTGCGCTGCAGGTCTATCGAGGCATCCGAAAGAAGCGTGCGCCGCGAAACAGCCAAGGATAGTCAATTCAATGAAAAGGAAACCATGAGACGAACAACTATTATTCTTGTTTGCACGATGATTGCGCCTTTGGCGTTCGCGCAAACAGTAGCGAAGACTTCGGGTGTTGAGCACACGGGCATCACGCAGAAGGCACCCACGCAAATAACCACCGGCGCAGTTTTAATCGGCACCGTGATTGCGTTCAACGCCGGCCAAAGACCTATTGAGGCTCCCTCGCCAATCGTTGTGCAGTCCTCTCCCGATACCAAGCCGGTCTCGTATATGCTCGGCAAGAAAGTCCGCTACGCCGATAAAGACGGGCGAGCAATTGACCCCCATCTGGTCCGGCCGGGCACTCGCGTGCAGCTCGGTTTTGACCGCAGAGGCAGGGTCGCGCGGGTCACCGTGGTTCAGAGATAAGCGGCGCTACCTCGCTTGGCTTTTGAGGCCGCAGGAGACGTCCTGCGGAAGGGGGAATGACATGGCTTGCGGTCCCGACGTACCGCGGCGTACTGCCGATGACATTTGCGTTTCGAGCGCAGATCGCGGAAAATTGGCCAATGTCTCTGGATTTAAAGGAAATTATCGCCGGGCGACTGGGCGAGAATTACCAGCTACATGAACGGCATCTGAACCGCACGCTTGTGGCCGCACAACGCGTCATCGGTTTCGACAAGGTCTATGCTCGAGCTGAGGGCGCGTATCTCTACGATATGGATAACCAGCCGTATCTGGATTTTCTGAGCGGTTACAGTGTTTTCAATATTGGGCGGAATCACCCGCTAGTGAAGCAGGCGATTCGGGACGTGCTCGATCTCGATCTTCCGAACATGGTGCAGATGGATTGCTCGCTGCTGAGCGGGTTGCTGGCCGAGGCGTTGACGAAACGCACCCCGCCGCATCTGGACGCAGTTTTCTTTTGCAGTTCCGGAACAGAAGCGATGGAAGGCGCATTGAAATTTGCCCGAGCCGCGACGGGACGGAAACGCGCGATCTCGTTGGCGAGCGCGTTCCATGGATTGAGCCTGGGCTCACTCTCGTTAATGGGTTGCGAAAGCTTCACCGAAGGTTTCGGGCCATTGATGGAAGGATTCGACGCGCGCGTGCCGCTCGATGACACTGAGGAATTAGATCGACAATTACGTTCGCGTGACGTCGCCGCCTTTGTCATTGAAACCGTTCAGGGCAAAGGCTGCCAAACTTCCAAAACCGATTTCTTTGTTCGAGCGCAGGAGCTTTGTCGCAAATACGGCACTCTTTTGATTTCTGACGAAGTGCAGACTGGACTTGGTCGCACTGGAAAAATGTTTGGCTTCCAACATTGGAATTTGGAGCCCGACATCATCACGCTCGCAAAGACGTTAAGCGGCGGATATGTCCCGTGCGGCGCGATTGTGACCCGACGCGATATTTATCAGAAGACATTCAGCCGCATGGACCGGTGCGTGGTGCATTCGACAACATTCGGCCGAAATAACCTGGCAATGGCATGCGGGCTGGCTGCGCTGGAGGTTATCGATCAGGAGAATTTAGTCGACAACACGGCAAAAATGGGCGCGTTGCTGATGGAAAAGATCGATGTGCTGCGCGCTAAACATTCGTTCATCAAGGAAGTGCGCGGCAAAGGGCTCATGATCGGGATCGAGTTTCACGAGCCGCGGGAATTAAAACTCAAGATGGCTTGGAAGCTTTTGCACAAGATCGACAAGGTGCTCTTTACGCAAATGATCGTGACGCAAATGCTGAGCAAACATCGCATTCTCACGCAGGTGGCCGGGCATGCCATGGATGTGATGAAGATTTTGCCGCCGCTGATTATCGGTGAGCGCGAGATCGACATGTTTGTGAACGCGCTCGACGACGTGCTGACGGAGTGTCGCAAGTTTCATGGGCCGATGTGGGAGCTTGGAAATAATTTCGTCAAAGCCGCGCTCGGCTCGCGGCGCACGGCCGAGCCGCGTCCGGTTTCAGCGTAGCGTTGGCGTGCTCGTGCTGCTGTGTTTTAGATGACACATACCTGAGCTCGGTCGCGTTTCTAACTGCGTTTTGCAGACACTCCGCCAAGAGCGTCGAGATTGACGTAGGACAAGCACGGGATGTGGGTGGCCCGTGTGCTAGAGCCTAGGGAATCAAGCTGACGAGTTCGTTAAGAGAACAACGGCGGCGGGGCAGTCGCCGGGTAGACGGTAACGCCGCGAGGTAGCGGCGAGCGAGCGGGCGCGAGCGAGGTCAAGCTCAGCTCAGGTTGATTTTCCAAAAAGCGTAAGCCGCGCTTGGTTGCCGCGCGTACACATCTAACGAGAACAAGATCAGCCACCGCTGGCGAGGGCGGGCGCGGCTTGCGATGGAAGCGTGTAAGTCATGTAAAAGCTATGCATCGGAGCGGCCAGCGGTTGGCTGCATCGCTTTGTTAGGTCCTTCTTGAGATAGCTTTTCCCCCGCGCGCCGGAGCAAGACGACACCAAAAAGGAAAGGCATGATGAATGGGACAGCCGGAATTCCGACAACAAAACCGGGACTGGTGTACCATGGCGCAGAGAGCGCTCTCGGGTCCGGATAGTGGAGGCCTCTGATCAGGAGGAACAGCAAGGCGACCCCACTCACGATCATGAATACGCGAGTAGCCCCGCGCCCCAGCCATTGGACTCGACCGAGGGAAGCCGCAAACGCGACCGTCGCGAGATAGGTCAGAAAGCCCGCAACAAAAAGGAGAACATCGAAAATGTCATCCAGCGAGCGGAGCGCCTGGGGTACCTCCCCCGCGTGTTCCTTAGCGAAGAACACTCCGAACGCGAAAGTATTCCAAATGAGATAGAGCGGGCCACTGAGCATGATCGCCGCGAAGCCGAGGGTCGCATAAAAGCGTTCACCGGCCTGGCTGAGTGCTTCTCTGAGCACCACGAATCCACCCGCAATCGCGGTAGCCATAACAATGAGGACAAGATACCGCATCTGGTTCTCTGCCGGGTTTGCCTGCCATGGCCCGCCCAAGCCGACCCAAAGAAGCGCAACGAGCGCAAATGGTGTTATAAGGAGTGTCCCCGCCAGGCCGTGCAATCGCCGGCCCTGGACATCGGCTCTGATCGCCCCCGCACTCAGAGTCCACGACGCAATCGCGATCGCTGCAAAGTACGCTACGCCGAGGGCCTGATACACTCCTGGGACGCGAAAGGCGCGCACGCCGACGACTACGAAACAAAGAAATGGGACGATGCAGAGAAAGACGTAGCTCGCACGGCGGACGGTATTCATTGGGATCTCCCTATTAATTGAGGCGAAAGAGAGATAAGCCACCCCGCCACTTGAAGCAAAAGCTGGCATTTCTCCGGAGGCGCATCGCAAGTGGCTGGGTTGGCTTCATCGATTGGTTAGATGTATGGCTTCGTTCACCCACGGTTCAGTAGCCTTTCGTTCTCCTCGGCAACTTCAAGATCGAGCGTGGCAGCGTGCCGCGCTTTTGGAGACGCGCGATGTATCGCCTGAGTGAACGCGATGCGGCCCACGCGATGCCGAAC
>QHOD01000229.1 GCA_003218615.1 Verrucomicrobiota bacterium | reverse complement strand
AAATTCCGGATTCCACGCAGGAAAACGCTTCCACAATCCCGCCGAGTTCATCCGCTCGATCTTATGTCCGCGCTTCTCCAATATCTTGAAACTTTCGTACTCGAAATCACTCGGCTTCATCTCTCGCCGGCGCACGAACATCACGGCAACCTCGTGATACAATTCAATTCCGAACTCCTCATTCCATTTTCGCCACAGAGGAATCGCGCGTTCAGCAAGCTCAGTATAAAATTCATCCGCCCCGTAGGCTGCGCGGACCGCTTTGCTGATATCCGTGGAGGCAGCCAGCGGGTGCGGCAGCGGTCCCGGATCGACAAGAACAACTGTGTGGCCGCGCTTTTTTAATTCAATCGCGGCCGTAACGCCGTTAATGCCCGCACCGACGACGATTGCGATCACGCCACGAATTCGAAAATGATTTTGCCGCTGCGCTTTCCTTGCGCGGCATGCGTGACTGCGGCTTTCACTTCGCTCAACGGATAAGCTCTTTCCACTTTCGTTTTCAGCAATCCGCGGTTCGCCATTTCGAAAAGGCGCCGAAACGCTTCCATGCGTTCCGGCTTCGTCGCATTATCGTACCATTTGTTAATCCAGATGCCGCGGAACCGCAGATCTTTGAAAATGAGCAGACCGTTCGGGATTTTCAGCGGCTGCAAACTCATCGCACCGAACGTCACCATTGTTGATCCCGGCGCGAGACTGTTTGCAAGGTGCAACGCACTGCTGCCGCCGACAGCATTTAATCCTAAACGAATGGACGCGGCGCCGGTCGCGTCTTTTACTTCGTCGCGAAGCTTTTCTCCATCGACAAGCACAACGTCGCCGCCCTCTGCGCGCAATTCGTCGATCAATTCCGCACGCCGGACGACGTTCACAGTTTTATAACCCAAATCGCGCGCGATTTGGATTACCGCGCGACCCGCCGCAGAGTTCGCGGCATTCTGGATAAGCCAATCTCCGTTTTTTAGATCGACATAATCGTGCAGTAACCGCCACGCCGTCATCGGATTTATCTTTAACATCGCCGCGTGAACCGGATCGATTCCCGGCGGAACGACGACGAGTTCGCTCGCTTTCACCGCAACCGCGTCGCGCCACGTGCCGAGGTTGTGCGGCAGGATCACCAGCGCGCCAATCGCGAGCTCTTTCACGCTCTTGCCAAGATCGACAACCACGCCTGCCCCCTCGAACCCGGGCGTCGCCGGAAGAGGGAATCGGACCGGGTACTTTCCCTCAATCTGGTTAAGGTCCGCCGGATTAATCGGCGCGGCACGTATCTGGACGATGGCTTCGTCGGGCGCCGGTGTCGGCCAGGGCTGTGTCTCGACGTTCAAAACTTCCGCCGGATTTCCGTGCGTTTCGTAAACCACTGCGTTTATAGTTTTATTCATCAATGTCCCCGGACCGACATCCTCACGCGGCCGCAAACAATCTGCAAACTCGGCGCCACGGGACGAGTTCGTCCGTCTGGCAGACTGGTGCGCGGATCGCGCTGTTCGGTCTCGCGATTAATATCGTGCTGGCGTCGGTGAAAATTCTCGCTGGTTTTTTCGGTCACGCCTATGTCCTGATCGCCGATGGAATTGAATCCGCGTTGGACGTGGGGGGTTCGATCGTGATTTGGGGAGGATTGACAATTGCCGCGCGACCGCCGGACAGAACACATCCGTACGGTCACGGCAAGGCCGAGCCGATCGCCGCGGTGGCTGTTGCCGTGGGGGTACTGGTGGCCGCTCTCGGTTTGGCCATTCAGAGTGTGCGCGAAATCTCTCTTCCGCATCATGGCCCTGCGCCTTACACGCTCGTGGTCCTCATCGTCGCGGTGATTGTGAAGGAAACCTTGTATCGCTATGTCATTCGGTTTGGCCGCGATCTCGAAAGCACCGCCGTTCAAACCGACGCGTGGCATCACCGCACGGATGCGATCACTTCCATCGCCGCGTTCATCGGCATCTCTGTCGCCCTTATCGGCGGTAAAGCGTGGCAAAGCGCAGACGACTGGGCCGCGCTCTTTGCCTGTGCGCTCATTGGCGCAAGCGGTTTTCGTCTTTTGCGTCCAGCTTTGTACGAGATCATGGATACCGCGCCGCGCGGGAAGATTGTCAGGGCCATTTGCCGGACCGCCAGATCGGTCCCCGGCGTCATCGCGGTTGAGAAGTGCCGCGCCCGCAAAATGGGTTTGGATTTTTATGTCGATCTTCATGTTGGAGTGGATGGCCGCATTTCCGTGGAGGAGGGACACGAGATTGCGCATCAGGTGAAAGCGGCAATCCAGCAGAACGATTCGCGCGTGGTGGACGTACTCGTTCACATCGAGCCGGCGCAGACCGTAACATAGCCATCCTGGCTGTGCCGCTGACGGGCAGCTCGCCTGCCGATCTATGGACGCAATTCACGAGCAAGCGTGACAATCGCACTCGCCAAAGTCTCTCGTGCTTGCCCGATCGTTGTCGCGAACTGAATCAGGCGCGGAACCCGATTCGGATGTCTCAAGAAATGCAATGCAAACTTCATGGCGTCGGTTCTCTGCCGTTCAATGTCGAACAGAATTCTTGATGGAGCAGGGAAAGGTTCACTGGGCGTATCGCTGATCACGCGGAGCGAAAGCAGCGGAACTCCGTGCTCGGCGCAAGCGCGCGCAATGAATTCGGTCTCCATATCTACGGCCGCGGCGCCGGTTGTCTGCGCAATTTTGTTTCGCTCCTCGCTCGAATCGATCATCGATGGCACCGTCAAAAGATTGGCGATATGGATCGGCAGAGCTGACAGCGCTACGCGTGCTTCGCTTAGCTGAGCGGTCGAAAAATTTTCCGCGAGCAAGAGATCGCCGGTGTGCAGTCGATCGTTGAGCGCGCCTGCAAAACCAGCACTGATCAGACACCTGAATTGCCGATCTTGCAGAAAGCTTGCCATCCGCTGCCGACAAATCTTTTCCCCGACGCCGGTGTGAAGAACCTCAATCGTGCGGTTTTCGATCTCGCCGCGGACTATTCTGATGCCATTGTGATCGCTCCTGGATTTATTGTGGAGACGGCGAAGGAACCTTGAGCTTTCCGCCGGCAAAGCGAACGTAACCGCAATCATCGCATGATTTGGCTGCGCAAAATTTTGTGCGATCGATCTACTTTGTCGGCGCCTCGACAATTTGCACAACGAAGCTCTTCTTCTCGACTGTAGCCGGGGTCGGCTTGTGCGCCGTAGGTTCAGCGAAGGCGGATGATCCCGGCGCTGCCCCGGCAATTGGCGCAATGGCCGCGCGAAACTCCGATTCGCGATTCGATGGTAGATCGACAAGCACGCTGAGCCGATGCTGGTCCGGTAATCCCTTCGTGGCAGACCCACCGCATTGGGACGCGATCGTCACCACTTCGTCTGCAACAATGTCCAATTTCCCGGTCGCGGCTGGGATTGTAATTTCGCTCACCCCGAACGACGGCACGGGGGTTAGCGTCGTGGCGGCGTGCTCAAGTGCTTTGGTTATTTGCTGGCGCATCTGCGTCTCGAGCAACGCGCGATTCGGATTCTTGGTTTCGTGTCTGGCGATCATCCATAGGCCGACGCCAACATTGACCGCCATGAGCAAGATAAACACCGCGCCGACACGGAGCGCCATTTTGCGGCCACGCCCCGCTGCATCTGCCTCTGTCTGG
>QHOD01000019.1 GCA_003218615.1 Verrucomicrobiota bacterium | reverse complement strand
GGCGCCGAATGCGCGCGAGAAATCCTGCAGGCGGCCCAGATTCAGGATGTCGATGTTGTGGAGACGAACGATTTTCTCGGGGACCATTACGATCCGACGAACAAGAAGCTGCATCTGTCGAGCGGCGTTTACAACACGCCTTCGGTCGCGGCGGTCGGGATTGCCGCGCACGAAACCGGTCACGCCATTCAACACGCCAAAGCTTACGCGCCGCTCAAGCTGCGCATGGCGGTTGTGCCGATGACAATGGTCGCATCGCAAATGCTACCATTTGTGATCATCGGCGGACTGTTTTTTCATCTGACCGGTCTTATTACGCTCGGCATTTATTGCTATCTGATTTTGCTTGTCTTCCAGCTCATCACGTTACCGGTGGAGTTCGACGCTTCGCGACGCGCAAAAATTATTTTGCGAGAGATGGGAATCGTGCAGCCAGGGCGCGAAGTTGCCGGAGTGAACAATGTGTTGAACGCGGCCGCGCTCACTTACGTAGCGGCATTTATCGCTGCACTGGGGAACTTACTCTGGCTGATGTCGATCCGCGATCGGCGGTGATCGACCTGGCCGTTGAAGAAAATGGATCCCGCCCTCGCACTGCCTGCTCGTCGAATTTCCGATTTGTTATCGTCGGGTCTCGCCGCGCGTGCTAAGTCTAAGCGCCAGGCAATGGACCAGCCCAGACGCGACGAAGATCAGGAGTTGGTGGCGCGCACCCAATCCGGTGACGCCAGCGCATTCGATCAGCTCGTGATCAAATACACGCCGCGCCTTTACGGTCTGGTTTACAACATGACTTCAAATCACGAGGACACGAACGATCTTTTACAGGACATTTTTGCCAAAGCCTACAAGGCGATTCGCGGGTTTCGCGGCAAATCGTCCTTTTACACCTGGGTTCACTCGATCGCAGTGAACATGACGCTGAATTTTCTGAAGAAACGCGGCCGGCGTTTTCAACTGAGCCTGGATGACGTGGATGCGAGTATTCAGAATGACAGAGAGTTTATGGAATTGACTGCGACGAGCAGTCCGGTGCGAGAAGCGGACCTGTCCGAGCTACAGCGAAGATTGAACGAGGCCATGATGAAATTGTCTGATGAACACAGAGCCGTGGTTACCATGTTCCATATTCAGGGAATGCCCCACGCGGAGATCAGTAAAATCTTGCGTGTCTCGGAGGGAACGGTACGTTCCAGGCTCTTCTACGCGAATCGGCAACTGCAAAATTATCTGGATGAATTTCGGAAGAATCCTGTTTCTTAAGCAGCGCTAAAAATGGACGAGTTCAACGACAACGAAATCACGAGGCTGCTTCGGTTGAAGCGCTACGAGCAACCACCGCCCGGTTACTTTGAAAATTTCCTCCATGAATTTCACCGCCGGCAGCGCGACGAATTGCTGCGCCAGCCGCTTTGGCGCATCTGCCTGGAACGCGCTCGCGAGCTCATGTTCCGATTGGATGTTCGCTCCCTGGCCTCTTATCCCGTGGCCGTCGCCGCGGTCCTCGTGTGTGCCGCAGTCATTTCATTGAAGATTTATCAGGAACCGGAGAAGGCCCAAGTCGCTCTCCAGGATGCGCCGGCGCTATCGACACCGGCGAATGCTGAAGGGGAATGGACGCTTGCATCTCCGGTGGCCACGCGGATTTTCCGGACGCAACCGCTTCGTAGTTTTGATCAAAGCGCCCAGACTCACCGGGCCTCGGCACCGCCCCGCTACGTGCTCGATAGCGTCCCCGTGAGTTATGAGCCAACTTTTAAATTTTAAGCGCGGTGTGGCGCGACTTTGTAAGTTGCGCATTTTAGTACCGGAAGTTGAAAACCTGCGCCACATTATGCCTCGTAAAACCGCGTTCGCGCTGATTTTCTGCTCGGGCGCGAGCTTGCTCTTTGGTCAAGAGCAATCTGCCACGGCTCTCAGCCATCAAGTCAAAGACATCTTTGAGCGCGCCGCCAAAGCGGTGGTCAAGATTCACGGCATCGACGAGCACAGCGAAATTTGCGGTACCGGATTTTTTATTGATCCCACCGGGACGCTTTACACGGCATACACGGTCGGCGGCGAAGCTGGGAATTTCACGATTGAATTTAACGGGAAAAAATATCCCGCGCGTCAGCTTTTGGCGGACATCCGCAGCGGAACCGCCGTGTTAAAGATCGAAGCGCCCACTCCGGCGTTGCCGATTGGGAAATCCGAGGAGCTGCAAGTGGCAACGCCTGTCGTTGCGGTCGGTTATCCTTTGGATTTACCGGAGACGCCGAATTTTGGAATGGTCGCGGGATTTGATCGGAAATGTCTCGGCCGCTATTTTTCTACAACGCATCTGCGCGTCAATCTGCCCACGCAGCGCGGAGAGGCTGGAGCGCCACTCTTGAACATGAAAGGAGAGGTGGTGGGCATCGTAGTCAGCAGTCTCGAAAACAATTCGGCGTGTTATGCCGTGCCCATTGAAGCGGCAGAGAAAATCCGCGGCGATTTTGTCCGTTTCGGCGAGGCCAGGCACGGCTGGGTCGGGATCAATGTTTCCGAGACGTCCGAGCCGGTGGAAGGTTCACGAGCGGAAATGACTCAGATCATGGACGACACGCCGGCGGCCCATTCCGGAATCAAACCCGGCGATGTGCTGCTGCAAGTGGGACGGAAAAAAGTAACGCAGCCTGAAGACGTGCTGGACGCCTCGTTCTTTATCACAGCCGGCGACATCGTCCCGATCACCGTGGTGCGTGGGGACCAGAAACTGACTTTCAATGTGCGGGCAACTCTTCACCCTGCGAGCCAGAATGTTCCAATGCTGCCAGACGGGACACAGCTTCCGGCGGCGGCTGCCCTCCGGCCGAATCAGGCGATTCCGCTCAAGCTCGAGTCCGAGGCGCAGCCTTAGCGAGCGCGAGAACGCGTCAGCGCGCCAGCAATTTCCGAAACTCCGCTTCGTCGATAATACGTACGCTGAGTTGTTTCGCTTTATCGAACTTGCTTCCCGGATCCGTGCCAGCCAGAACGTAATCGGTTTTCTTGCTCACGCTGCTACTGACGTGACCTCCTAGTGCTTCGATCTTCTCCGTGGCTTCTTCCCGCGTGATCGAAGGCAGCGTTCCGGTCAGGACAAAAGTTTTTCCGGCCAGCGGCAATTCCGCTGCTTTTTTCATCGAAACTTTTTCGCTCTTCGGTTGAATTCCCAATTCCTTTAGCCGTCGCAAAATTTTCTTGCCGGTCATGGACGCGAAGAAATTGAGAACGCTTTCCGCAACCACTGGTCCAACTTCGGTAACGATGCCGTCTTTTTCTGCCTTACTTTTGGATCGCTTCGCAAAACCAGCTTGAATGAGTCGATCGGCGATTTCTGTTGCGTTTTGTTTTTGCTCGCGTTTCTCCCGGTAATTCAGGACGTCGCGCAGCAGTTGCGAATGGGCCACGTCCTCGATGTCGTCGTGGAACCGAGCGAGCTGCGTTGCGGTTGTCTTTCCAACATCGGGAATGGCGAGAGCAAAAAGCCAGCGTGAAAGTGGTAAGGTTCTGGCGCGGTCGATGGCGTGAATCGCTTTGGTCGCATTTTTCTCGCCAAAAACACGCGGCGCTTCCTCCGTCCCGAGATTCAGTTTGGCGAGTTGTTCGACCTTCAGCTCGAACAGATCGAGCGGTTCGCGGACAAGCCCGCGCTCGACCAGCTTATCCGCCACAATCCCGCCCACGGCCTCGATGTCGAGTGCGCCACGCGCCGCAAAGAATTCCACGCGCCGCGTTGTTTGCGCCGGGCAATGGAGGTTTTCGCAACGCCACGCGACAAACTGCGGGTCTCGCCGAATCGGCTCGCCGCAGACGGGGCATTTGCCGTGAACGTGCTTGGAAAAATTAAAGGGCGTGGCGCCGCGGGGCCGTTTCGATTTGACCACCTCGATCACCGCCGGAATCACCTCGCCGGCTTTTTCAATCACCACAGTGTCGCCAATCCGGATGTCCTTGCGCTTGATTTCGTCTTCGTTGTGCAATGTCGCGCGGCCAACGGTGCTGCCGCTGACGAGCACGGGTTCGAGCACGGCGACCGGCGTCAGAATTCCAGTGCGCCCCACCTGGATTATGATGTCGTTCAGACGCGTCTCGACGCGTTCCGCTGCATACTTGTAGGCTATCGCCCAGCGCGGCGATTTTGCGGTAAACCCCAGTCCCTCGCGTTGCTGAAACGAGTCCACTTTCACAACCGCCCCGTCAGTCTGATAAACAAAATTGTGTCGCAATCGGTCGAGTTCGTGGATCGCGTTCAGGATTTCGTCCACTGACTTGGCCAGCCACCAACGCTCGCTCGTGGGCAGGCCAACTTTTTTGAACAAACCAAAAATTTCCGAATGAAGATCGACATCCACTCCTTCGGTCCCGCCGGTCCCGTAAAAAACAATGCCGAGCGGGCGCTTGGCGACGATGCTCGGGTCCAGATGCTTCAGTGACCCGGCCGCAGCATTTCGTGTGTTCGCAAATAGCGGGAGTCCCGCCTTTCGCCGCTCTTCGTTTAATTTTTCGAAGCCGTGTTTGTCCATGTAAACTTCGCCGCGCGCTTCAAAAAGTTTCGGCGCCGCGCCGCGCAGCCGCTCCGGGATGGAACGAATGGTTTTAATGTTTTGTGTGATGTCGTCGCCAACAAACCCATCACCGCGCGTAGCGGCATGACGAAGGCGCCCGTTTTCGTACAGCAGGGAGACGGCAACGCCATCCACCTTTGGCTCGATCACAACCGGGATTTTCTCGTTTGGCAGCAGCCGAGTGATCCGCTTGTAAAAATTGGCCACTTCTCCTTCTGAGTAAGTGTTGTCGAGACTAAGCATCGGCACCCGATGTTGGATTTGTGCGAATGCCTCGAGCGGTTTTCCGCCCACCCGCTGCGTCGGAGAATCCGGCGTAACCAGATCCGGGAATTGCTTTTCAAGATCGACAAGTTCCCGATAGAGCCGGTCGTATTCCCGGTCGTTGATGACGGGCGCGGCTTCCTCGTAATAGAGTCGGTCGTGCTTCCGGATCTCCCCCCGCAATTCCCTGAGACGCTTTGCGGCTTCCTTCTCCTCCATTGCCATCCTGCATGATACGAGCGCGGGAAAACTCAGCAATGCCAGCGCATTTTTTGGTACGCGTGGACATGTCCGCGCTTTCGAAAGCGGCGATATATCGCCGCACTCCAAAAACTAGCGGTGCGTGCCTGCAATTAGTCTTCAAATTCGCGCAAAAACGGCTAAGCGTATCAAATTGTGCGTGAGCGAGTTCTCGGCGTGGAAGGCGGCGGCACCAAAACCGCCTGGGCGCTGGTGGAACGCGACGGAAGCGAACTGCTTATCGTCGGTCAAGGAAAACTGCCGCCATCGAATTTTCGATTGGAAACGCCGGAGCACCTGAGAAGAATCTTTCGCGAGCTTCCGAGTCAAATCGATCGTGCCGGAGTCTTTCTTGCCGGCTGCGGGACGGCCGAAGATCGACAATCTCTTTCACGGCTTTGCGCGGAAATCTGGCCAAACGCCAGGATCGTTACGGGTAGCGATCGCGAATCCGGTCTGGCCGCTGCTCTCGAACAGAGCGACGGGATCGTGGTTAGCGCGGGAAGCGGCTCGTCGGTCACTGGGCGCCGCGGTGATCGGATCGAGAGAGCCGGTGGTTGGGGACACATTCTCGGCGATACCGGCGGCGGATACTCTCTTGTCATTCACGCGCTGCGCCTGATTTTGCGCGAATACGACTTGCATCGCGAGGAGATGCAATTCGCTGCGAAAATTCTGCACGCGCTTTCGCTGAACAATTTTGACGAGCTCGTTCGCTGGGCGCAGACGGCAGACAAGATGGAGATTGCAATGCTTGCACCAGTCGTGTTTGAAAGCGCAGCCGGCGGCGATGCGCGCGTTATGGAGATCATTGAAAGCGGCGCACAGGTTCTGAGCGAATATACTGAGACAGTCGCGGCGCGGCTTCATTTGCTTGCGCCAAAGGTCATGCTGCTCGGCGGATTATTTCATCGCGACTCGATCTACACACACGCATTCCGACGCAGATTGAAGAAAAATCTTCCGGATGCCCGGGTGGCGACTGTGGAGCGGCCTCCCGAGCTGGGCGCAGCATGGCTCGCGGCAGAGATGAGCGATCGCGTCGTTTTTCAACCCAAGCCTCCTCAGAAGGAGATTCAAAATCTGGCTGCGGCGCTCACTGAACAGCGCAATCCGCGCTCGGAAAATTTAGAAAAATTAAGTTCGCGCGCCTTAGTCGAGCTCTTTGTCGAAGAAGAGAAATTTGTTCAGGACGCGTTGCACGGGGCGGTTGTCGGTCTTTCCCGTGCCATTGAAATCGTGACGGAATCGTTGCGAAATGGCGGCCGTTTATTTTATGTCGGCGCCGGCAGCAGCGGACGTATCGGCGTTCTTGATGCGAGCGAAATCCCGCCAACTTTTGGCGCTTCGCCGGACCTCGTTCAAGGAATCATCGCCGGTGGCGCGACTGCGCTTCATCGAAGCGTCGAAGGCGCGGAAGACGAAGAAGGCGCGGGCGCGTTGGCGATTGATCAGCGCGGCGCGAAAGCTGTCGATGTTGTTGTTGGAATCACAGCCAGTGGCCGGACACCATTTGTTGTCGGTGCGGTTGCACGAGCGAAGTCGTTGGGCGCAAAAACAATCTTGCTCACGTGTAATCCGGTTGTAGCCGTGGTCGTTGACCGCGGCCCGGCGTCAGCGACGCCGGCTACAGTGGATGTCGACCTTGCGATTAACCTCGCCGTTGGACCAGAAATTCTTACTGGATCGACAAGATTGAAGGCGGGGACGGCGACAAAAGCTGCACTCAATATTATCAGCACCGGGGCAATGGTGGCGCTCGGTAAAGTCCGCGGCAATTTGATGATCGACCTGCATACCACCAGCGCGAAGCTGCGGGATCGCGCAGTGCGAGTAGTCGCCCAGCTGGCGCAGTGCGACTACGATTCCGCGCGCAATCTGCTTGAGGCAAACGCTTGGAATTTGCGATCGGTAGTGGACAAGTTGTAGCCACGGCTCTGTGAGGCGTCCCACAACGAAAAGAAATTTTTATTCCGATAAGCGCAGCGGAACCGCCTCGCACGAAGCAAGGTAAGACTTAACCGAAAGGAAACCTTATGCTCTGGACAATATTTGTGATCTTGCTTGTGCTCTGGCTTCTTGGATTGGTCAGCTCCTACACGCTCGGCGGCTTCATTCATCTCCTCCTCGTGATTGCTATTGTGGTGTTGATCATCCAGTTGATCCAAGGCCGCCGACCATTGTAAGCTCGCAACGATGAGACCGGCCGGAATCGTCGGCATCATTCTCATCGTCGTCGGGATTCTCGCGTTTGCCTACGGCGGATTCACCTACACGACGCGCGAAAAAGTAATCGATGCCGGGCCGCTGCAATTGAGCGCCAACAAAGAACACCACGTCCCTTTTTCTCCGGTGCTCGGCGGAATCTGTTTGGTCGGCGGGATTGTGCTCGTGATTGTCGGCAGCCGGAAAAGCTAGCGCCTTTAACCGTTGCCAGCCTTTAACACCGCGAAAGTCTTGCCCCCTTTGCGATCAAGGTAGAGAAGGACGCCGCGTCTTGGATCGGCTTTAGTGAGCGCTTCGCGGAATGATTTCACGTCCGTGACCGGTTTACCATCCACTTCAGTGATGATGTCCTCGCGCTGAATGTCCTGCTGTGCGGCGAGGCTGTTATCCGCAACGTCTGTCACAATGACGCCTCGCTGAACAGCGAGATGAAGACGTTCGGCAACCTCCTTGGTCAATTCCTGCACCTGCAATCCAAATTTGCCGGTATCTTCCTCTTTCGGTTGTGCCGGTTGGATCGGCTCGTTTGACGCGCGCGTGATCTCGTTAGGCAATTCACCAGCCTTGACCGGCACTTTCATCATTCGGCCTTTGCGCCAAATCGTCAGCTCGACATTTTGGCCGACCTTCTTTTTCAAAACCTCATGTTGAAGCTGCGAGTCGGTTTCGACCGGCGTTCCATCGAGATGCGTAATTACATCAAACGGCCGCAAATCGCTTTTGTAAGCGGGCGCGTCGGCTTCGATCGTGCGCACGACCACGCCTTTATCGGGGCCTTTGAGCAAATCGCGGATGGAAGGATCGTCCCCGAGCGTCTCGATGCGAATGCCGAGCCAGGGCCGCACGATTTTGTGACCGGCAATGAGCTCGGCGCCAATCTCTTTGGCCATGTTACTTGGAATGGCGAAGCCCAGCCCGCGATTCATGCCGTTGATCAATGTGTTCATCCCAATCACTTTCCCATCGATGTCGCAAAGTGGACCGCCGCTGTTACCCGGATTGATGGAGGCGTCGGTCTGCAGGTAATCCGAAATGGAGTAGCCGCCGGTCGCGAGTAATTTGTTCCGACCTTTGCCGCTTACCACGCCGTAGGTAAACGTGTAATCGAGCTTGAACGGTGCACCGATCGCAAACGCGAATTGGCCTACGCGCACGGCGTCACTGTCGCCCAGCTGGACGACCGGCAAATCTTTCGCGTCGATTTTGATGACGGCGATATCGGTCTTTTCGTCGGTGCCCACCACCCTGGCGGGAAAGCTTCGGCCGTCTCTCAATTTCGCCTCTATTTTGTCCGCGCCCTCGACTACGTGAAAGTTCGTGAAGATGTAACCATCAGGCCGGACGATGAAACCGGATCCTTCGCTTTGGATCGGCCGAGCCCCCCCTGGGTTTCGGCGCTGATTGTTTTCGTCAGGCGGCCCTTGGAAAAACAGGTCGTCAAATGGTGAACTCTCGCCGCTATCGGTTTTCTTCGAAATTTCAATAATGACGACGCTTGGCGCGACGATTTCGAAGACTTTCGCGAATGCATTATTCAATTGATGAACGACATCCTTGCCCGCTGCTGCCGCTGCGGCGGGAACGGTAGCGGTCGGGGCGACCTCTGGTTGCGCCGCAAACGATGTACTGATTGCAAAGCACAAGATCAAAATGGACAAACGCATCGGTTTGAATTTGGACAGCCTTGAACATGCAATGTTCAACTGGTTGCGTCCAATTCCGGCTTATGTCAGGGCGCGCTCGCAATTCAAATCAAGTTCTGTTAAACTGCTGGACAGGGCGTATATAATTGCCAATCGCGCCTTGCATATGCGCGGATCTAACAGGCGAATTGTCTTCTCAACCGGAGTGGTGCTTTTGATTTTGGTTTGGGCGACTGCAATAGCGCCCGAGCCTCCTGCCCGGATCTCAGTTTCATCGGCCGAACTGGTTCGGGCTACGACCATCGGTCGCGCCTCGTTGATTGACTTGTGCCTGATCGAACGGGTCGATCCAAACGGCCGCGACGCGCAGGGGCGCACGCCGTTACTAATCGCCACGTCGCGGCAGGATTGGAAGACGGCACGGCGGCTCATCGACGCCGGCGCGCTCGTCGATCTCGCCGATAAAAAAGGTTTTACGCCGCTGATGGCAGCCGCAATGCACGGCAATGTCGAGATGTTCCACGCTCTTCTCGCACGCTCAACCAATCTTCGCGCCGGAGCTCGGTCTCAGGACGGCCGGGACCTTTTGGGAATGGCGCTCGATGGGGGCAGCCCCGAGATCATCCGGATCGTAACGGAACGGTTACCGGCAATGCCGCAGTGGACGACCAGTACGCAGCGCGCACTTCATGCAGCGCTCCTGGCAGAAAACAAAGATCAAGTTCGGCTGCTTCTGGGCAAACATGCTACGCCTCCGACTCCTGAAGGGAAAAGTGTGCCCCTGCTTGCCTATGCCATTACTATGAACGACGCGCCGCTCTTTAGCGCGCTGCTCTCGTGCGGAGCCGATCCCAATACCGTCTTGCCGACGCGCTGCGACAAAGATTTTCTGGCGCTACTCCAGGCAAAATCCCTCCGCAGTTATGTTGAAGAGGACAAGAATTTCACTGTGCTCATGCTCGCCGCCGGTCTGGGCCAGGAAAATTACTTGCGCGCCCTTCTCGACGCGGGGGCCAATCGGAACCGTGGCAGCAGCCGCAATAAAATGTCCCCACTCGATATCGCCGCCGAAACAGGCCAATGGCGATGCGCACAGATCCTTCTCGGCAGCGGGCCGTCGCCGGATCAACTCCGCCTCGAAATTTCTCTCGCTTTGCAACGGGTGGCTCTTGTTAAAAACGGGGTGCCGATCTTCCGCGCGCCGTGCTCCACCGGACGGCAAGGTTATTCGACGAAAAGAGGTCAGTTTGTGATAACGAATAAAGAGCGGAACCATCGTTCTACGATTTACAAAGTGGACATGCCGTATTTCATGCGACTGAGCTGCCTGGATTTTGGAATGCATGCCGGATATGTGCCGAACTATCCAGCGTCACACGGTTGCATTCGGCTGCCTTCGGACACTGCCCGCAGATTTTTCTCCGAGATCCCGATTGGCACGCTCGTAACAGTGCAATAAAGACGCCGATTTGTCGCGGCAGAGCCGAAAGAGAGCGTTTCTGACGTTCTGCTCTCAATTCTTTTTTCTATCCCTCTCCAATTCCTGAATCCAAAACCTAGATTGCGGCATCTCAATGGAAATTTTATGGAAATGAACGACATCAGAGCGCAATCGCCCGCGAAAATTTCAAGCGCGACCTGGATCGGACTCTTTCTGTCACTGTTCGCCATGGTAGTGATTCGCCAGGCGTTCGTGCTTTTTGTGCCCGAGATTACCGTTGCCGCGGCGATCCTAAAGGAGACGCTGATCTGGATCAGCGCTGTTGCGTTGCTCGTCATTGTCGGTCGGGGCGAACACTTATCGTTTAGATCGATCGGCCTTGGCACATCTCGCTGGTGGGTGTCGATCTTGTGGGGGCTGGTGATTGCGGTCGTATCAGCCGCAATCGTCGGGGCGCTGGCCTATCTCACTGGCTACGGGCACGGTCCGGGCTCTGCCGCATTCGAGAAACTTCCGCTGTGGTTGATTACGCTCATCGTTTTCCGGGCCGGAGTGGTGGAAGAATTATTTTACCGCGGCTACGCCATCGAACGTTTGCAGATGGTTGGTTTCGGACGTTTCTGGTCGGTCACAATTCCGCTGGTTATTTTTTCGCTCGGTCATTGGTCAGGAGGTGCGGCCAATATTCTGATCGCGCTTGCCGCGGGCGCGGTCTTGACCGGGTTCTATTTGTGGCGTCGCGATCTGGTCGCTAACATGATCGGCCACTGGTTGGTAGATTTTGTTGCCAACGTCGTGCCGAGACTCTTTTCTTAACCACGGGCGATTACAACCATCGTAGGGCATCTGCTGCTGCGGACGCCAGCGACACAAATGAAACCTTTATTCTTATTCGCTCCCGGAGCAGGCGCACCGTCATCGCACGCTTGGATGCAAGATTGGAAAAATCGTCTGAGCGAGATTGGGGAGGTCGAGACTTTCGATTATGACTACACCCGAGAAGGCCGGAAACGGCCCGATCCTTTGCCACAATTGATCGCGAGGCACCGAGAAGCACTGAGCCAGGCGCGAGAAGGACATCCCTCCGCGTTGACAATTCTCATCGGCAAAAGCATGGGCGGCCGCGTCGGATGCCACGTGTCGCTCGAAGAAAACGTTGAGGGACTTGTTTGCCTCGGCTACCCGCTTTGCGCGATGGGTGATCAGACAAAACTCCGCAATGAAGTTTTGCGCGGCCTGAATACCCCAACCCTGTTTGTGCAAGGCACGCGCGATCCACTTTGCCCGCTGGACCTCCTTGAGCGGGTGCGCACCGAAATGAAAGCGCCAAACTTTTTGCACATTGTCGAAGGTGGCGACCATTCATTGCGCGTCCCAAAGCGCCAACTTAAAGCGACAGGCAAGACCGAGAATGATATTAATCAACAAATCCTCCAGGCGATTGCCGGTTTCGTCGACCGTTTGAGTTTGTTGTAGCTGATTCATCGCTGGATTTGCTGACCGATCAACTTTGAGCGCAGATTAGATGAACATGAAGAGGAGGAGGCCCAGTCACGTTTCCATTCGCGCCGGCCAGGTCGAGTTTGTCAAAGTCAATACTGATGCCTGGAGATGGCGCGATGTTTATCGCTGGCTGCTAGGATTAAACTGGCCTCGATTCGCGGTGTTTGTCGCCGTTGTTTATATCGGGCTCAATCTGCTCTTCGCCGCTCTTTACAGCCTCCAGCAAGACAGCATCGCCGGCAGCACTGGTGGGCATTGGTTTTTCGATTGCTTTTTCTTCAGCATCCAAACGCTCGCCACTGTGGGCTACGGCCACATGTACCCGCAAACGCTCTACGCTCACATCATCAGCACAATCGAAATCATGACCGGCGTGTTTTTGCTCGCGGTCATGACCGGATTGATCTTTGTCCGTTTCTCGCGACCGATTGCGCGCGTCGTGTTTAGCCGGTCGATCGTAATCGCGCCCTTGAATGGACGCCCCACGCTGATGGTGCGTGTCGGCAACGAGAATCAACACAGCATGGTCGAAGCCGAGTTTCGAATCATGTTTTCGCGTGATGAGCCATTGCTCGAAGGTGGAGACTTCAGGTATTTTTATGTTCTGAAATTGCATTTTGATCGACTGACGGTCTTCCCGGCGGCATTGACTTTGCGCCATACAATCGATGAAAAAAGTCCGCTCTTCGGCGCGACTCCTGAATCGCTCGAAGCCAGGCGCGTTCTGTTCCTTGTGTCTGTAATCGGAATCGATCCGGTGATTGCCGCTCCAGTTCAAATGCAGAAGGACTATACCTGGCACGACGTCCGTTTCGGCGAACGCTTCGTCGAGATCTACACCGAATTGGAACCGGGGCGGCTTAGTGTCGACTACGGTCGCCTTCATGACACCGAACCAGTGGGATAGGGACATCCCGCTTGGACATTCGCCGACTCGCGCCGAAAAACGACCACCACGCCGGCAAAACCGGCCAACGCGACCGCGATCTGCGCCGCAATCCCAAGAGCTTCGCCCGGTTCCATCGTTAAATGACTTCAACGTTTCGCAGCCAATTGTGGAAGAATTATTTTTGCCCCGGCGACGCGCTTCGCGCACCAGCCTGTGGTGCATTTTCCATCCCCGGCCCCAGCCGATGCCGATCACAAGCGCCGTCACTTGGACAGAAATGAGAAACGCAAACTAGAAACTAGAAAGGAAAGAGGGGAAAGTGGGATATGTATGTAGTTGAGCTGGATCAATCGAAACGGCTCCTGGTGATCAGTGCCGCTCAGCGCGTGACAGCTGAGCAGGCAAAGCGGACCGCACAGCGGGTGCGCGAACTATTGGAAAACGTCGCGCCTGGGTTTCGCGTGCTGGCGGATTTTCGGTGGTTGGACTCAATGGATTCGGCTGCGGCACGTCACCTCGCTGAGATCATGGACGCGTTAGCCGAGAAACAGGTGGCGTCCGTGACGAGAGTAATGCCCGATCCGCACAAAGACATCGGCCTCAATATTCTTTCGCAATTCCATTATGGCCCCAAAATTAAAATCACAACGTTCGAAACGCTCGCCGATGCGCTGCAAAGCCTGTGCGATAACCCTTGACCAGAAATCAGTCTTGGGCACGCAAATTTATTCCTTGCCATCCCGCCGGCGACCGAACATTCTGCAGCACTCGAACCTTAACTATAACCTATGAAAAAATATGTTTTGTCTTTAATCACCGTTCTGATCGGCGTCGCGTTTATCGCTTCTTGCGCCCAAAAGCAGCAAACAGCCGCAACCTCGACCACTGCGACAGCGGCGACGACGAAGGCCTCGCCATCGCCGTCACCACGTAAGAAGAAGGCGACAACCAAGAAAAAGGCCGCCGCCGAGACCGAGGCGTCGCCTTCAGAAACTGCTTCTCCTGCGCCGACGCCATAGAGGAGAAGTTGGGAATTAACAGTCCGCCGTAGTCCCACGAATCGTGGGACTACGGCGCGACCGACGAATTGTGAGCTCCAGCTGATCGGTGGGTCAGCTGGGTCGCGGTACCGCTCATTGCTTTGACGGCCCCTTTGTGCGGGTTGTTGGAGATGGAGCTATCTTCATCGACGGAGTCACAGCCGGACCAGAGGTCAGCGGTCAGGCGACACATTCGAGCACGGGTCTTGAGCGTTGCCGTTCTCGCGCTAGAGTTTGAACCGGGATGTTTCAAACGGTTGCCGGCTGTCTCAAGTGGGGTGCTGTTGGCTTCGTGGTGGCTTTTGCCCTGATGAAGCTGTACGAGGCCAGTCATATTCACGACGATATTCCGAAGCCTGAGTTCAAAATCCGGCAATCGAAACGGGCAGCCCTCGTCCTATCGACTTTCGCGGCGATGCTTTCCGCCCTCGTTTGGTTGCTAGTGCAAAACTGGGACTAGAGCGGACGTCAGAAGTTAAAAGTCCGAAAGGCTGCCGCTGTCTGCCGTCAGCCCATATAGAAGCCGCCGTTCACATTCAACACATGGCCGGTGACGTACGAGGCCATTGGCGAAGCGAGGAAGAGCGCTGCATTGACAATCTCGCTGACGTCGCCAAAGCGACCGAGCGGAATTTGTTTGATGAAATTCTGCGTCACTTCTTCCGGCATCCCCTTGCCCATCCCGACGTCGATGAACCCAGGCGCGATCGCGTTGACGGTGATGTTCTGGCGCGCAAACTCGCGCGCGGAAACCTTGGTGAGCGCGACAATCGCCGCCTTGCTCGAGGAATAATTCGCCTGACCGAAAAGCCCCATTTGTCCGCTCACTGACGACAGGTTCACAATCCGCCCGCCATTACGCAAAATGGCGGCGGCCTTTTGAGTGACAATGAATGTGCCGGTGAGATTCACGCGCACGACGGTTTCGAAATCTTGGATCGGCATCTTCTTGATCGTACGATCGCTGATGATCCCGGAATTGTTGACCAGAATGTCGAGCCCGCCGCGCTTGTCGCCGATCTCCATCATCATTGATTCGACCTGGCCCGGCTGGGTGACGTCGCACTCAATCACGAGCGGCTCCTTCAATTCCTTCGCCACATTCGTCGCATCAGTCTTATTTTGTCCTTGCGCGTCAGTGACGTAGTTCACGACGCATTGCGCCCCGCGTTTTCCAAACGTCTTGATTATCTCTGCACCGATTCCGCGCGAACTGCCCGTCACGAGGATTACTTTGCCGGTGAAATCGAGTAGGTCGTTCATACGTGGATGTTAGAATGGAATGCGATTGCCCGGCAATCGAATGCCGCTACAATTTTGATTCCGCGGCCGGCGCCCGCGGCTGCACACATGGCTTCACCGATCCGTCTCCTCACTGCTGTCCCGATTTGCGACGGGCATGACAGCGCAATCAATACGATCAATCTCGAATTCATCCGCCATGGGATTGAGGTCATTTATCTGGGTTATCATCGTTCGGTCGGCGACATCGTGCGCGCTGCCATTCAGGAAGACGTGCGCGCGATTGGGATTTCCAGTTACAATGGCGGACACGTAGAATTCTTCGGCGAAGTTGTCGATCTTTTGCGCAAACGCGGCGCGAGCGACATCAAAGTTTTTGGCGGTGGTGGTGGGACGATCACACAGGACGACGCAGTAGCGATGAAGCGCAAAGGCGTGGACAAAATTTTCTTTGCCGGGACTTCGCTCGAGGAAATGACCGATTACGTTCGAGGACATTTCGGAAAACCGCGCAAGAAAAGAGCGCGTGCAACGACACCCGACATGGAACTCGCGCGTAAGCTCACCGAAATAGAGGATTCGTATGCGACCAGAAAGCGTTCAACGTCCAACAAAAAAATCGGCAATCCGCAATCCGCAATCCGCAATTCCAGAGTCGTTGGATTTACGGGGCCGGGCGGAGCGGGCAAGACGACGTTGATTGACGAGCTGGTGCTGCGCTTTTTGAATCAAAATCCGAAAGGACGAATGGCGATCCTGTCGCATGATCCCAGCGTTGTCGGCGAAGGCGCGTTGCTGGGCGATCGCGCAACCATGATCAACTCGCAGGACGATCGCGTATTCATGCGGAGCATGGCCACGCGCGGACAAGCCGGCGGGCTTTCCCCGGCAACGCACGATTGTCTTGCGCTGTTGGCGCAATCGAATTTCGACTACGTCATTATCGAGACGGTCGGAACCGGCCAGGAAGCGATGCCGTTTCGGAGAAATGGAATTGTCGATCTAACAGTGCTCGTGATGAACCCCGACTATGGCAGCCGGCTGCAATTGCAAAAGATTGTCATGCTCGATCTGGCCGATATCGTGGTGGTCAACAAGAGTGATCTCCAGCGCGCACGCACCGCTCATACGGAAATCGAACAACGCCTGGAACAAAACCGACGCGACCAGCGACTCATCGATACGGTCGCAAAACGTCATCGCGACCCTGGCGTGGATCGATTGTTCGCTCTAATTTCCAATCAGCAGGAGGCGAACAAATGAGCAAACTCGGACAAGTCGTTGAATCAGTCGAAAAGTACAACAAGTTCGTGCTCGATCAGGTGAAGCGCGCGCGGTCCGATGAAAAATTCGGACGCGATCTGCTGGGCCGTTGGAACGATATCAAAGCGAAAATTCCGGCCACGCGTACGCCAACCGGTCTGCCCTTGCCGCGATTGGCCTTGCCGGAGATCGACGAGCCGGGCGAGATCGCGCGTTATCTTTTCGGCGAAGGTTTGCCTGGTGAGTTTCCTTTTTTGAATGGCGCTTATCGCGAGATGTATCTCGAGCCAGTTCGCGAGGTCGAGAGTTTTGAGAAGAACGGCGAGACAAAGACTGGCAAGAGCGACAAGAAACCTCCGCAAGCAGAAGAACCTACGCGCTTGTTCTCTGGATTGATGCTGGCTGAGGACACCAACGAGCGTTTCCACTATCTCACGCAGCATCAGCGCACGCACCGGCTCAGCACTGCGTTCGATGGCCCGACGCTTTACGGCATGGATAGCGACGCGGACGGCGTTTTCGGAAAAATCGGCGAGGGCGGCGTGGCGATTGATACGGTCGAAGACATGATGCGGCTCTACGACGGATTCGATCTCGGTTCGCCGAATTTTTCCGCGTCGATGACGATCAGCGGTCCCGCGCCGATCATCATGGCGATGTACATCGCGGCGGCGAAACGGCGTTTCGGTCAGAAAGTTGTTTCAAAACTGCGCGGCACGATTCAAGCCGACATTTTCAAGGAAGTTCAGGCACAGAACGAGACGATCTTTCCGATTGAGCCGTCGCTGCGTTTTCTCACTGATCTGGTCGAATTTACCACGCGCGAAATGCCGCGCTGGTATCCGATCTCGATCAGTGGTTATCACATTGGGGAAGCCGGTTCGACGCCGGTGCAGCAGGCTGCTTACACGCTTTCGAATGGATTTGCTTACGCAGAGATGTTCGCTGCTCGCAGAATTCCGGTCGATCAATTCGGGCCGCGTCTCTCGTTCTTTCTCGATTGCGGCCTCGACGCGGAATACGTCGCGCTCGCTCGCGTCTCGCGACGAATCTGGGCGATCGGCATGCGCGACGTGTTTGGCGCAGGACCGCGCGCGCAGCTTTACAAATTGCACACGCAAACCAGCGGGCGATCGCTCGTCGCGGCGGAATTCAAAAATAATCTCACGCGCACGGCCGCGGAGTTGGTGCTCGCTTACATGAACGCTACGAATTCGTGCCATTCAAACAGCGCGGATGAGCCGTTCACGACGCCGAGCGAAGAATGGATCCGGCTCGCCGCCCACGGCCAGGCGATCCTGCTTGAAGAATCCGGCATCTTCAAACACACCATGAACATGTTGAGCGGCTCGCCTGGGATGAAAGCAGTCGAGCGCGCGGTGGAAGCGGCCATCCTCGATGAGTTTCGCGAAATCGAGCGACTCGGCGGCGTACTGGCTGCGGTGGAAGATCGTTATCAGCGCAGCCAAATCCAGAACGCTGCGCATCGTTACGAGCAGCAAATTTATGACGGGACTCGTCCGATCATTGGCTTGAATAAATATCGCAACGGCGAAGATGACGCGCCGAAAATAAAACTCGCCCGTACACCGCGAAAGAAACAGCAGCTCCAGGTAGATCGGCTCGCGAAGTTCAAAAAGCAAAATGCCGAGAAAGCAAAACGCGCGCTCGATAAACTCGCCGATGTTGTCGAGCGCGGCGGAAATTGTTTCCCGACGCTGCTCGAAGCCGTGGAGGTCTGTTCATTAGGCCAAATCACCGGACGCCTGCAAGAAGTCGTCGGCAGATTTCGGCCAATGGTGTAACACAGGCATCTTGTCCGCTACCGGACGGACTCGCTGCGGCGAGCCTGTTGCGTCGGGCAAGCTTCCAGCCTGCTTTGTCCATGCAGTCAGGATGCCCACCCGACCAGCCAGCCAAGATGGCTGTGTTACGATTTCTGTGCGCGTTGAATTTCTTCCAGGCTCCCCGGATTCTCCAACGCCGAAGTATCGCCCAGTGTTTCGCCCAGATATGCGGCGCGCGCGATGCGGCGCATTACTTTCGCATTTCGCGTTTTCGGAATGTCTCCAACGAAAAGCACGTCGCGCGGCGCGAGCGCTTTGCCGAGATCGCGCGCGACGTTTGCTTTCAATTCAGCGGCAAGGCTTGTCCTGAGGGCAGTCGAAGGATCGACATCTCCGTTTGCGCCTTTCCGCAAAACGCAAAAACACACGAGCGCTTCGCCTTTGATTGGATCCGGCACACCGACGGCCGCCGCTTCGCTCACCTGCGGATGCGCAACTAGAATGGATTCCACTTCCGCCGGGCCAACTCGTTTGCCCGCAATTTTAATTGTGTCGTCGCTGCGCCCGAGAATGTACCAAAGCCCGTCGTCATCGACCGCCGCCCAATCGCCGTGCACCCAAACATCAGGAAAACGTGACCAATAGGTATCGAAGTAACGTTGTCGATCTTTCCAAAATCCGCGCGTCATTCCGATCCATGGCTCGCGAATGACCAGCTCCCCAACTTTTCCACGAATGGATTTTCCATTTTCATCGACCACGTCCGCCGCCATCCCGGGCAGTGGTCCGGAGAACGCGCATGGTTTCATCGGCGTTAGCACGTTGCCCATCACGATGCCGCCGGAAATCTCCGTGCCGCCGGAATAATTGATGATCGGCAATTTTCCGCGACCGACATTTTGGAACAACCACGTCCAGGGATCGGGATTCCAGGGTTCGCCCGTAGAAGCGAATTTGCGAAGCGACGAGAGATCGTGTCGATGGACGATGTCCTCACCATGACGCCGCAGTGCGCGAATCAGCGTAGGCGAAATGCCGAGCGCAGTGACTTTATGCCGATCCACCAATTGCCAGACCCGATCTGGTCCCGGAAAGTCCGGGGCACCGTCGTAAAGCATCATTGTCGCGCCGAGCAACAATGTGCCGAAAACTTCCCATGGCCCCATCATCCACCCCATGTCCGTCATCCAGAAAAGCGTCTCGTCCGGATGCAGATCGAGCCCCTGCCACATATCCTGCGCAGATTTAATCGGGAAACCGCAATGTGTATGCACCGCGCCTTTTGGCTTACCAGTCGTACCCGATGTATAAATGATCATCATCGGATCTTCCGCCGACGTGCGCTCGGTCGGTTCTTCAATGTGGGAGGCGCCTTTTGGCGGTGACCGTCGGGAGACTGAGGCCCGCCCCACATTTTCCATCTGCCATTCACCCACTTGTTTGAAGCTGATCATGTGCTTGAGGGTCGGAATCTGCGCTGCAGCCTCATCTGCGATCGGTTTCATCGCGCAAAATTTTCCGCGGCGATACGTTCCGTCCGCGGTGAACATCGCTTTTGCCTCGGCGTCATTGAGTCGCGAAACAATTGCAGACGCGCCGAATCCGGAGAAAAGCGGAAGAAAAATTCCGCCGATCTTAATGATCGCGAGCATCGCGATCACAATCTCGGGGACCATCGGCATGAACACGCCGATGGCATCGCCTTTCCCGAGGCCGAGCCCGCGCAATGCGGCAGCCATTTTATTGACCTCTTCACGGAGCTCTTTGTAAGAGAGCGTGCGCGTTGTTCCGTCTTCGATTTCGGATTTAATCGCCAGTTGATTATCGATCTTCGTTCCGGCGTATTTATCGAGCATGTTGTGGACGATGTTCATTTCGCCTGCCACACACCACTTCGCCCACGGTTTGCCCTCGCTAAGATCGACCACGCGCGAGTACGGTTTGTAGAACTGGATATCAAGTTCGCGGAGAACGGCCTCCCAGAACCACGCAATGTCTGTTGTCGATCTTCGCATCAGCTCGTCGTAGGAACCGAGCCCCCGCTGGTTCATGAAGCGCTGTAAATTAGATTGCGCGATTAGCTCCGGCGTCGGATGCCAGACAAATTCGCCGCCAAATTGAAATTCACTCACGGGGCAAGTGTGCGTTGAGCATTGCGCGCGAGCAAGCGGATTGGGGCGGCTGCGCTCCCAGAAGGGGGCTTGCCGCTGTCCGATTCGTTGCCACATTGCAGCTTCAATTCTTTCCATGTCCAAAACGCTTGCTCATCAGCTCGCCAAGTACTCTTGCGCGCTTCGGTTCGAAGATCTCTCGAGGGACGTTGTTCACGAAGTCAAGCGGCGCGTGATCGACTCGCTTGGATGTGCGCTCGGCGCGTGGAACGAAGAGCCGTGTGTAATCGCGCGAAAGGTCGCCTCGGAATTTTCAGCAAAGCGAGGATCGACAATCATCGGCACAAATCACAAAGCTCCTCCAGACTGGACGGCATTCGCGAACGGTTGCGCCATCCGCTACTTCGATTACAACGATACCTACTTATCGAAGGAGCCCGCTCATCCGAGCGATAATATTTCCGCTGCGCTGGCGACCGCGGAAAGCGCCGGCACGACCGGCCCCGAATTGATTACGGCGATTGCGCTGGCCTACGAGGTGCAGTGCCGCTTTTGCGATGCAGCCAGCATTCGCGCCCGTGGCTGGGACCATGTGACTTACGGGACGTTTTCAACCGCACTGGCCTGCGCGCATTTAATGAAACTCGATGCCGAGAAAACGCGTCATGCGGTGAATATTGCCGGCGTGGCCGGCGCGGCCATGCGCCAGGCGCGTGTAGGCGAGCTTTCCCATTGGAAGGGCGTGGCTTTTGCGACTGCTGCGCGGCACGGTGTTTATTCCGCGCTGCTGGCCCGCGCCGGAATGACCGGGCCGGGACCGATTTTCGAGGGACAAATGGGGTTCGAAAAACAACTCGGTGTTTCGTTAGGCAATCTCGCAGAAAAATTCGCAGTACCATTTGCCAAAACCGGCGAGGGCCCCGCGTCCATGATTTTGCGAACGAGCATCAAGTTTTGGCCGGCCGAATATCATAGCCAAAGCGCAATCGAGGCGGCGCTATTGTTGCGGAAGGAAATTGTCGATCCTGCGCAAGTTCGCGCGATGACGATAGAAAGTCACGACGCGTCGGTCGACATCATCGGAAGCGAGCCGGAGAAATGGCGGCCAACAACGCGGGAAACCGCGGACCACAGCTTGCCGTACATCACGGCAATTGCGCTGATCGACGGCGAAGTGACCAACAAACAATTCGAGCCGGAACGGTTTACTGATCCGAAGATTTGGAAGTTTTTGGAAAACGTGAAGGTCCAGCGCAACGCGGAGTTGAGCGCGTTGTATCCGGGCGCGGTGGCGAACATCGTGCATGTCGATCTTGCCGATGGACGGCGGTTAACGAGGCGCGTCGATTATCCGCTTGGCCACGCCAGGAACCCGCTGAAAGACTTAGAGGTCGAAGGAAAATTCTTTGCGCTCGTTGTGCCGGCGATTGGCGAAAAACGAGCGAAGAGGATTGTCAATCTTGCGTGGAAACTCGACGAAGCGACGAATGTCGATGAGTTAATGAAGGCGTTGGAAATGCCAGAGTAAGGGCAAGAGTAAAGAATGCAGAAGACGAAGGCACGCGGGCTGAGAGAGCTAATCGCGAAAGGCGCGGTGATGATGCCGGGTGTGCCGAACGCGGCGATGGCGCGGCAAGTGGAGCGCGCCGGGTTTGACGCCGTTTACATCAGTGGCGCTGGAATGGCCAATGCGACAGCTGGCGTGCCGGACATTGGGCTGCTCACGCTAACCGAAGTGGCGCAACTCGCTGGTTACGTGGCAAGCGCGGTCGACATCCCGGCAATCGTTGATGCGGATACGGGGTTTGGCGGAGCGGAAAATGTGGCACGGACAGTTCGTGAACTCGGGCGAGCTGGTCTCGCCGGTTGTCACATTGAAGATCAGGAATTTCCGAAACGCTGTGGACATCTCGCCGGGAAAGATCTTGTCGATATTGACGAGATGGTCGGGAAAATCGCGGCCGCAGTAAATGCGCGGCGCGATCCGAATTTCCTGATCATCGCGAGGGCAGACGGACGTGCGGTGGAGGGTTTCGAGACCACCGTTAAGCGCGCAAGGCGCTATGTCGAAGCCGGGGCAGACGCGATTTTTCCGGAGGCGTTGCAGAGCGCGGATGAGTTTCGGGATTTCGCCAAGGAAATCAAAGCGCCGTTGCTGGCTAATATGACTGAGTTTGGCAAGAGTCCCCTGCTCTCGTTCCAAGAGTTGTCCGATATTGGATACAAACTGGTGATTTTTCCGATGAGCGCGTTTCGTGTTTCGATGAAAGCGAGCGAGGAATTTCTGCGCGATTTAAAAAAACGCGGCACTCAATCGGACTGGATCGAGAAGATGCAAACCCGCAAAGAACTATACGAGTTGCTCGATTACGATCCGAATGCGGAAAATTGGCCGGCAGTTGACGATCGATAATTTGTCGGCTCGCGTATCGCTGCTAAGATGAACGAAACAAGATGAAGACCGAAACCAAACCAGAGTACAGCCCGGGCTTGGCTGGCGTGATCGCGGGCGAAACGGCGATCTGCTGGGTCGATCCCAATGCCGGGCTGATGTATCGCGGCTACGACATTCACGAAATGGCGCAGAAGGCGAGTTTTGAGGAAGTCGCTTACCTGCTGCTCAATGGCGAGTTGCCCAATGGCAAGCAACTTGTCGAGTTTACGCAACAAATTGCCGCGCAACGCGTGCTGCCCGGTCCGGTGATTGATATGCTGCGCCTTCTGCCAAGCGCGACGCATCCGATGGATATGCTGCGCACGGGGGTGTCGATGTTAAGTGCTTTCGACAAGGACCTGAGCGATAACTCGCATGACGCCAATATTCGCAAGTCGATCCGCCTGATCGCGTGCGTTTCCACTTTAATCACCGACGGCTGGCGCATCTCGCATGGTCAACAGCCGTTGCCCGAAAGGCCCGATCTGACGCAGGCCGGCAATTTCTTTTACAAACTGGAGGGCAGGGTTCCGCAGCACTGGCAAATCCGGATGCTGGATACGATTTTCAACTTGTACGCCGACCACGAATTCAACGCCTCCACCTTTGCCGCGCGCGTGACGGCTTCGACGCTGGCGGGGATCTACGCAGCGGTTACCTCCGCAGTCGCGACGCTCAAAGGGCCGTTGCATGGCGGTGCCAATGAGGAATCGATGAAGATGCTTGAGGAAATTGGGACGCCAGATCGCGCAGAGGCCTGGTTGTTGAAAAAGCTCGAGACCAAAGAAAAGGTCATGGGTTTCGGCCATCGCGTTTATAAAAAAGGCGATTCGCGCGTGCCGGTGATGCGTGAAATCGGGCGCGATCTGGGCAAGCGGACCGGCAAGGAACAGTTGGTGCCGATTTGCGAGAAGCTCGAGGAAGTGATGGATCGTGAAAAGCATCTTTGCGCCAATGTCGATCTTTACGCTGCGCCAGTGTTTTGGATGCTCGGATTTCCACCGGAGTTAAACACACCGCTTTTCGCCGCGTCGCGCGTGGCCGGCTGGTGTGCGCACGTGACTGAGCAACACGATAACAATCGTTTGATCCGGCCGCGCTCCCTTTACGTCGGTCCGAAGCTGCGCCCCTATCCGGACCGATCCAGCGGCGGGTAACGTTTCAGACTGTAGCGGCGGGCCTATGACCGCCGGAACTTACTTATTTTTCGGCGCGCTCGTAGACCACCGCTGCAATGCAAGAATCGCGATCACTTCAAGAAAAGTACGCCCCAAACAGTACGTGCTGGGGTTGCGGACCGGCGAACCCCGAAGGTTTGCACATTCGCAGCTTTGCGAAGAACGGCGAAGTCGTAGCCGAATGGAAGCCGCAGAAAAAATACGAAGCTTTTGCTGGAGCGTTGAACGGCGGCGTGATTGGCACGCTGCTCGATTGTCATTGTAACTGGACGGCGACTTATCATCTGATGAAGCGCGCGAAAGCGGACCGTCCGCCATGCACGGTCACGGCGGAATATGCCGTTAAATTTCTGAGACCTGCTTCGACGAGCGATTCCGTCTTTCTTTCCGCGAAAATTGTCGATCTAACGGATGATCGCGCGACGGTTGAAGG
>QHOD01000228.1 GCA_003218615.1 Verrucomicrobiota bacterium | reverse complement strand
GAAATGGCGAGAATTATCCCGGCAGCGCAATTCAAATTGCAAGTCGATTTATCCCGAGGATCCAAATCGGCCTGGCACTGGCAGCGCCCGCTTCCAGGCTGTAGATCCTCGGCAACATAACCAGAAAAGATGCGCTGCGTCAGTAAAGGTATGGCTTGGAGAGCGGAAATGCGTTCTTGATTAGTTCCAGGCGCGGTTTCGAATCCTCCGTGATGATCACTTCCACAACGTCGAAACGGAAAAGAATATCGGGATTATCCAGCATTCGCAGCCAGTTGAGGCCACCACGTGAAATCCGTTTTTGTTTTTGTCGATCGACAGCCACAATCGGCCGGCCGAAATCCTCCCGCGCGCGTGTCTTTACTTCGACGAATACTAGCGTGTCCTGATCGCGACAAACGATATCGATCTCGCCGCCGCTGCGCCCTTTGAAGTTACGGTAAAGAATCTTGTAGCCGCTACGCCGCAGGAATCGACACGCCAGCTTCTCGCCGCGTGCCCCGCGACGGAGATGTTGCGGCCGCGATGAGGCCCTCGAGAGCCAGAAGTGGTTGCGCAACCGGTTCGAAAGATCTGCGATGGATCGGGCAAGGGCCGAATTCATGGAGCTTCAGGAGATGCAGTTCGGTGCCGTAACCTTTGTGCTGGCTGAAGCAATACTCCGGAAAATGGGCACAGAAGTCACGCATCATTCTGTCCCGCGTAACTTTCGCGATCACACTGGCGGCAGCGATGCTCAGGCTGATGCAATCCCCGTCAACGATTGCAGTCTGCGCAAATGGAAACGGAACAACGGGCAAGCCGTCGATCAAAACATGATGGGGCTGTTCAAGCAGCGCTCCAACTGCGAAGCGCATGGCCCGATGGCTTGCGCGCAGAATATTGATCCGGTCAATCTCGATCGAATCGACGACGCCCACGGCCCATGTAATTTGCGAATTGCTGGTAAGATCGACATATATCTCCTCGCGCAATTCCGGCGCAAGCTGTTTGGAATCGTTTAAGCGGCGGTGACGAAACTTTTCGGGCAGGACCACCGCAGCGGCGACGACCGGACCGGCCAGGGCACCGCGGCCCGCTTCATCAATTCCAGCAATGCGAGCGACGCCGATGGCGCGGAGCTTTTTCTCATAACGGAATCCGCAGCGCCGATACATTTTCGCGATTTAACAATTCGACGATTTAACGATTTACCGAATTCGCCAAATCACTCAATGATTAAATCGCTAAATGATTTGTCATTCCCTCACCGCGGTCGCTTCCTTGCCTTTGCGCTTGCGAAGATAATTTAGTCTGGCGCGGCGGACGCGACCCTTTTGCTCCACTTCGATTTTTGCTATTCGGGGCGAATGCAATGGGAAAACACGCTCGACGCCCTCGCCGTAGGAGATTCGGCGCACGGTGAATGTTTCGTTGAGACCGCGGCCTTTGCGCCCAATCACTGTGCCAGCGAATACCTGGATTCTTTCTTTGTCCCCCTCGAGAACCCGGGTATGAACGTTCACACTGTCGCCCACGTTGAACGTGTTCGCCTCGGCTTTCTCTTGTTCTTTTTCGATCGTGTCGATCATGCGGTTCATAAAATCTCCTTTCCTGACGCGCCCTAGTCTTGACGAAGGCCGGCCGCCGGCTGAGCGGGCCGACATTTTCATCCGAAGACACCAAATTTGCAACTTGAATTCGTGCTCATGTTCGTGCTGGGACATCGTAATCGCAAAAACTGAATACGATTATGAACACGAGCAGGAGTTGTAGACGCCGGTCCTCCGAATATAATCGCTCTCTCTGCTTCGCGCCCGTAGCTCAACCGGATAGAGCGTTGGCCTCCGGAGCCAAAGGTTGTGGGTTCGACCCCCGCCGGGCGCAGTTCCTTTGGAGAACACTTTTTTTACCGGTAAAAACTAGGGGTTGCTGCCTTTTCCTGTCTGGTCGATTCTGACAAGAAAACGCTATAACGCGAGATCTAAGATGACGTAGCCCTCGCTAGACCGCGCGATTCGCAAGAGGCAAGACATCCCACGAGACCGCCAACACGAAACCGCATGCTGGCTTCATCTTAATGGCGATGGTTACGGCCGCAGGCGATTCCGCTCAGAAGATCTTTACGCCCCATTGGGTCGCGAAACGTTCCGCATCGCTCCAGTTGTTCACGAGTGGTTCGCCCTTGATGTTGAGTGAAGTATTGAGGAGCATCGGGCAGCCTGTTTCCCGATGAAAGGATTCAAGGAGCCGATACAGCTTGGGATGCTGATCGTATGTTAAGGTCTGAACCCGCGCTGTGTTGTCGTAGTGCGAGATTGCCGGGAAAAGTTCCGGGTGACGCACACTTGCGACAAATTGCATATAGGGACTCGTCTTGACTGGCATGTCGAAATATTGATCCGCGTGCTCCGCCATGATGACCGGAGCGAATGGACGAAAGAGCTCTCGCTTCTTAATCAAATTAACCCGATCCTTGGTAAAACGGCCGCGCGGGTCTGTAAGCAATGAGCGGTTGCCGAGCGCCCGCGGTCCGAATTCTGCGCGACCATTCGCGATCCCAATGACCTTACCAGCCTTTAGCGCCGTGAGCGCGCCGTCTATGTCGAACGGTCGGTCGATGTTGTAGCCCAGATAGGGGTGCACCCAGTTGAGGTGCCGGCGTGTATGAGCTGCAACCGCTCCGATACTCGATCCGGCGTCGCCTGGATTGGGTGGTATCCAGATATTTTGAAAGAGGCCTTCCCGGGCGATCTGAGAATTGGCGACACAGTTGAGAGCGAGCCCACCCGTGAGAATAAGATTCCTGTGGCTGGTGGACTTCGCAAACCACCTAACGAGTCCGACGAGAACCTCTTCCGTGAGCTTTTGTATCGAGGCAGCGATGTTCTCTCGATCCTGCAACTCAGGTCGCCACCACCGGACGCCTCTGTGCACGTTCTCCTTAAGCACGAAATAGGGCGGGTCGAAACGGGCAACAAATTCCTCCCAAATGAGATCGCGGTAGATTGGCTTACCATACGCCGCCATGCCCATAACAATGTATTCCTCCTCGTTCGGCTTAAGGCCGACGCGTTGTGTAAAAGCTGAATAAAGGAGACCCAGACTATGCGGATAACGCTGGCTCCAAAACTTTTTGAGAGATCGCCCGCAGCCCTCCCAGGCGCTAATCGTGTCCCATTCCCCGATCGCATCAACTACCAAGATTGCAGCCTTATCGAAAGGACTGGTGAAGAAGCCTGCCGCGGCGTGACTCTCGTGATGGCCGACATATCTGACCGGAGCATCGAACATGAACCGGCGAAGATAGGCTGATCCATCTGTCCGAAGTACATCCTTGTGTTGCCCGGCCCAAAGCTTTCGAGCACGCTTCAGCAGGGGCTTTTCATACCAGACGATGAGATCGGGGTCGCCATAGGCGCGAGCATCCGCCACCAGCGCCTCATTGAGATGGGGGTCGTTCTTTTTTCGCGAGTAACGTTCAGCGTTCGATGCGAAGAGTATGTCTTCATCCCTCACCACCGCAAGGCTGGCATCGTGCTCATTGGCGCTAATGCCATAGATGATCATCTTGACATCAATAGATAAAAGGGTCCTTGCGTTTAATCGCCCGCACGCGGCGCCTGATCCGGAGGTTGGCGATGAGTTTACGGATCGGCCGCGGCACCAGGAGCTGAATTCTATCAAGCGCCGGCGTTCGGTGAGAGATCGCGCCGTATGGAACGGGTACGGACCTGATCGCTTCCACCGGAGACTCCCAATTCGCTCTTGGCCAAACCAACGTCCCACGCGTCAAGGTTGAAACGACACTTGCCGCAAAGAAGGCATGACTCTCCAGACCGCCGTGTAGCCCGTCTCGCGCCAAATCCCGCATCTCCCAGCAACCTGCAAACCCATCGAGCGGCAAATATGGTTCGAATGAAAATTGCGTACGTAGTTGAAGAACCCATGGGATTCCGTCGCAAGGCGCGAATATGCCGAATGCTCCTGGGTATATTCGTTATGCACCCACTCCGGTACGAAATGGACCCCACGAGAGGTATCGGCAAACCAGGTCATGCGAGAGATGAACGACCATAGTATGAACACGGCGTCAGGTTTCAGAACGTCCACGCTTTGGTGCACCATCATGGCGGCATAGTCGCTTCCAGTGCCTCCCCATCCCAGATTGCACTGGCGCACCGGTACGCCGTAGCGTTGTTCGAGATGTTTTGTCACCAGCGACGCCCAAAGCATTTCCCACGGCATACCCATACCAAACGTATGCGAGTCGCCTAGAAACATGACCACAGCTTCGCCGGGCTCCCGATTGAACTCGGGTGAACGATAGCCGAGGCTATTGAACTCGTAGCCGACGCTCTCGACCGAGAATGCCTTATTGCCCCGATTACGGTAATTTTCCTCTGAGTCGGTACCGAACCACCGCAGGAATTGGGCGTGAGGGTAAAGAGGTGAACGCGGTATGCGGTTCGCTTGCCAGAATTCGCAAACTGACGGAGCAAACTTGCCCTCATCGCCTTGAAACACGCCAGCCATCTTATTCTTTTCCGAGGCGACCCAGCTTTACCAACTTCCTGGCGGTCGTCTTCTACATGCATAGTACATTCTCATTAGTTTGCGCCAGGGGAACGAGAGAGTTTTTCTTACTGAGCGAATGTCTTTGTACGCCTACACTGCGTACAATCAACTGAATTCAGCTTCCAATTTAGAGCGGTGAGTTCGGTACTCAAAGATGGTGAGCGGAATAAGGCGGGCCTATTGTCACGTCCTGCTTTGCGTTAGCTTTCACCAGCGCGTTTGCTATTTGCGCGCATCCGAAGACGGTTGAGCACGAATCAGGCGTCGCTCCGCCGTTATTTGTGATTGTCGCGCGACCGAATATAGTCGCTGCCTTCGCGCTCGTAGCTCAACCGGATAGAGCGTTGGCCTCCGGAGCCAAAGGTTGTGGGTTCGACCCCCGCCGGGCGCAGTTTCCAATTTCGGATTTCGGAATGCGGGATTTTGGATTACCCCAGCGCCTCTAGCCGGCTAAGCAAATCTTTTTTGCTTGTGACACCGGTGACTTGATCGCGCAGCTGCCCGTTTTTGAAAAAGAGGAGGGCCGGGATGGCGCGAATGTTGTACTTGAACGAAAGACTTTGACTCTCGTCCACATTAACCTTGGCAACCTTGACCACGCCGACCTTTTCGCGCGCAATCTCGTCCAATAAAGGGGCGATCATTTTGCACGGACCGCACCATTCCGCCCAAAAATCGACAATCACTGCTCCATCGCTTTGGGTGACTTCGCGGTCAAAATTGGATTCATCGAGTTTGATTGTGGCGGAATTGTCCATGGCTTTAGGAAAGGTAAGTCCAAATCTGAATAATCAAAATGATGGCGGAAATGCCGAGCAGCCCCCAGCAGATCGGCATTTGGATTGCATCGAGCATTGTGCTTCGCTCCGCTGGTGCCAGTGCGATTAAGGTGCTCTGGGGTGCAGCTTGCGGCATGGCAATAAGCGGTTGCGTCTTCTTCATCTGGACCGTCGGGAGTGGCTTGGAGGGCGGCTCCGGCATAAGTGGAACGCGTGCCGTCTCTTTTTTCGGTCCAGAAGGAGGGGGGCTTGGCGCAGGAGCAACCACAGCAGGCGCTGGAGGGGGCACCGGCAGCGAAACGGGCGATGGTATCGGCGGAGAAACTGGCTGCGCTGGCGGCTGCAGGATAACTGGGGCAGCAGTTGGATCTTTAGCGACAGATTTTGGAAGAGGTGATTGCTCTGCTGGACTGCGAAGGGGCAGCTTGGTTGAGGGTGGACGAATCGGCAGTTGAATTCGCACAGTTTCGCGCGATTTCGCATCTGTACGTGGCGGTTTCGTGGCAGGCTGAGTTGGCAAGCCAATGCGAACGGTTTCTTTTTTTGGTTCGTTTGCGTCAGCCACAGGCGAAAGAAGTCGCAAAAATTTGCCTGAAAAACCCTCTGGTGTCATCTCCTAAGCGCATTTTTGGTAAAAAAAATCTGCTCTGCAACACTCTCACGGGAGCTACTCAGCAGATCGTATCCGCGATTCCACTGATTCTGGTTGAACGAATTCGCCCTCGGAGTTGATGCCGAAAACATTCGGAGCTTCAAGAGCTCGCAAGAGGCATTAGTCGACACTCACGTCTTTGTCGTCTTCTTCTATTGTCTTGCCGTTTTTTCTGATCTCAACGGCATCAGGATCGAGAACACGAATCGAGACATGTTTACCTCGAAATTCGACTGGGCCGTCGGCCGGGGAAATCCAGCGCTCAAAAGCGGGATTCTGGTTTTCATCGTCCACCGTAACTTTTACATAGGTTCTCTTAAGTGGGCGTATAGAGACTCGATTTCGTTCATCTGATTCTGGAGATGCCGAACTCTCGTCGGCGTGCGCTTTTGCATTATCCTGTGGACCCACAGGCTTGGCCCGGCGCACCTCCGGCTCACGTGGTAGCGGGGAAATTGCTGCAACCGCTGTTGCACTTGGCGTGACCGCCGGCCGGGGCGAAGCCGATGGTGTGGTCGCTGGAGCGGATACGACATTGGCGGCTGGTGTTTCCGCAGCTATTCCTCTTGGCGTCGTCGTGGAATCGGGAACCGAGCTAGCCGTGGGCGAAACTTGGGCGGTGGGCTGCGCTCGCCCTGGTGCAATCCGCCGCAAATTGACAATCAACTTCATCGCCGAGAAGCCGATTACCAATACCAGGATGCCAAAGATCAGTGGCATTGGTGAAATACGATCGCGACCGGAAGAGCGAACCACAGGCACATTGACAGGTTTTCGAGGAGGACTGTCCTGAAGATACGAGTAGCCATCGACCGTGACGCGCTCTGAATCCTCAAACGAGTCGAGGTACGGCGTAACATCGACCTCTAAAAATTTGCCGTAGATGAGCAGAAAACCTTTTGCATAGGCGAGGCTGGGAAATTGAGAAAAATCGTCGGCCTCAATCTCCGCCAGCCGAGCAGGACGAATCTTGGTGATCCGAGCCGCTTCATCCAGCGTTAAATTCCGGGCGCGTCTCGCCTCTTGAAATTTCTTGCCAAGCCCTTCGATCGTCATCGCATGAATGCCGGCTAAACGGCAGCATCGAGATCGACCAGAATCTCGCGTGGTTTGGCGCCTTCGCCGGGACCCAAAATACCGCGCTGCTCGAGAATATCAACGATGCGCGCAGCCCGTGTGTAACCAAGTCGCAATCGGCGCTG
>QHOD01000227.1 GCA_003218615.1 Verrucomicrobiota bacterium | reverse complement strand
TCGAAATCTGGGGAATGAATTATCCAGGATTCGGCGGCAGCACTGGGCCATCGCGACTTTCGCGGATCGTGCCGGCAGCGCTCGCGGCGTTCGACGAATTGCAACGCCATGCGAATAGCCCGCCAATCGTGCTTTACGGCGCGAGTCTCGGCGCATGCGCCGCGCTCCATGTTGGGGCGCAGCGGCCGGTCGCCGGGTTGATCCTGCATAATTCTCCGCCCTTGCGCCAAATGATCTTGCGCCGGTTCGGCTGGTGGAATCTCTGGCTCTTGGCGGGCCCTGTTGCTTTGGAGATTCCGCGAGACCTCGACAGCGTTGCAAATGCGAAGGCCATTCATCGGCCCGCTATTTTTTTACTTGCGGAAAAAGATGAAGTCGTTCCGCCGCGCTTTCACCGGCTCGTAGTTGACGCATATGCCGGCGAAAAGCGCGTCATCCCACTGCGCGGCGCCTACCACAACAGCCCTATCGAAGGCGCTGCGCTCGTCGATTTTTACGAGGCGCTCGACTGGTTGTTGCCGAAGAAGCCATAGCTTCGCGCGCGTCGCAGCTCCTGGCTTCCGCCCGAACTCCCAATTGTCGCTCGATTTTGGCGTTTTATTTGCGCTAGCATCGCCTTGTGAACCAGATGAACAACAACCTCATGAGCAGCTTTGAATTCATTGCGGCCCTGATGTCGATCATCATCGGTCTGGGCGTAACCAACCTGCTCGCTGGCGCCGCGCGCGCGTTCTATCGCCGCAAGCATAACCCGATCGACGAGGTTCGCATCGTTCTTACGGCGGCCACGCTATTGCTTCTGGCTTTGCAGTGGTGGGTGACGTTTAAGTGGAACACGGAGCTGGCCTGGAGCTTCGACCGATTCCTGGTGTTGATCGTGTGGACGATCTCACTGTACCTGCTGACCGTTTTCCTTTATCCGCCCGATCTGTCCGAGGAAGAGGAGCATCAGGCCCGGTTCGATCGCAACCGCACAGGCTACTACTCGAGTTTTATCGTGATGTGCTTGCTCGATATCGCGCAAGCGGCGATCCACGGCGACCTCTTTCATCCGGTCTGGTACCTGCCATACGCCGGCCATTACGCCCTGCTGGCTGGCGGTGGCATCAGCGTCCGGCGACGCGGTTACGATCGCTTCTTCGCGTGGTATTTGTTGATCACGCTGCTGATCTGGTCGCTCGTCATAAGACGATACCTTGTCGGCAACGAAATGACTTCCTAGTCTTTCATCGCCGCCAGTTCTTCGATCACCTTTTCCATGCCACTCACCACCAGCGTGAACCGGTCGTAATCGAGTTTGTCGGGCGTGTCGGTGGCGCTGTGATAGTGCGGATAACGAAACGGCGCCGTGTCGGTAATCATGATTCCAAGATACCCGTGCTGCCAGAAAGCCCATTGATCCGACCAACTGACGCCAGGAACGAACGAGGGAAGAGCGGCGCCTTCGGAGGGGATCCTCGCGTGTTTACGGAAGAGAGCGATGGCGCGGCGGAGCAGCGGACGCGAATGAACATTGCCTACAAATCCGATAAAGTTGCCGACCGTGGGATAGAAAATACCCAGGCCCAGCGACGGATAAGTTTGCGAATGAGGCGCGTCAGAAAAATATCCGATCGTTTCCAAGCTAATCATGGCGGATATCTGATCGCCGCGCGCCTTGCATCGGCCACCGTAAACAAAACTCCCCATTTCATCTGTCAGAAAGTAAGGCGGTTCCTCGTTCACAAACGCAACGAAGCGCAGCGTGTGTTGTGCCGACTTTTGGGCGAAACGGCGGGCGAGCGCGAGCATTGCCGCAACGCCGCTGCCGTTGTCGTTGGCGCCGGGCGAGCCGAAGACGGAATCGTAATGCGCACCGATGAGAAGAATTTCCGGACTGGCGCCGCGGATTTCCGCTTCGATATTGTGGCAGGCTCGTCCGTGAAGTTCGTAAGTGTCGCGTCGCGGTTGCAAACCGGCGCGGGAAAAAGAATTCTCGATGAAATCGGCGGCGGCATTCAGTTGCGGATAGCGCGCCATGTTTCGCTCGCCGATTTGGCCCGCGAGCGTTTGCACGTCGGCGATCAATTCGTCACGCAACTCGATCTCCGCCGATGAGAGCTGCGCCGCCTTCGGAACATTTTTGCCGGGCATTCTCACTCCAAACCACCAGAGTAACGCAAATATCGCAACGACCGCGATGGTAATGCGAAGAGCACTGAACAAAATTCGTACGAACACGCGCAACGTTACGCGATCTTCTTGCGAAACCGCAGAGCGCAAAGCGTAAACAATAAGATCGACATCAAGATTAGGATCGCGAGGTTCGGCCAGTATTCGAAAAAATGTGCGCCGCGCAGGATGATCGCCCGCATCAGCGCGATAAAATAAGTAGTCGGAAAGAGGGCGCCGAGCGCATAAAAAATCCAGGGCATGGTTTCCCGCGGGAAAATGAAACCGGAGAAGAAAACACTCGGCAACAGGAACACCATCGACATCTGCAAAGCTTGCATTTGATTATCGGCTTTCGTTCCGACCAGCAGGCCGAGGCTGAGCAGCGCAAAGACGTAGACCAATGTTGAAAACATCATCCCCAGGACGCTGCCCACGATGGGGACGTCGAACACAAAGCGCATAATGAGGAAAAGGATCACCGCCATGGCCATGCCGATGCACAAATAGGGCACAAGTTTGCCGAGCATGAGGCCGGCGCGGCTCAATGGACTGACGAGCAATTGCTCGAGCGTTCCGCGTTCGCGTTCGCGCACCAGGGCCATGGCAGTGGCCACGGTCGTGCCAATTTGCAGAACGACACCGATCACGCCCGGCACAAAAAAATTCGGGCTGCGCATCGCCGGGTTGTAAAGCATTTGCGGACGAATATCGATTGGCATGCCGGTCCGGCCGGTTTCGCGCAGAAGCGATTCCAGCGATTGGGTCAATGCCACTGCCAGCCCGGTGTTCAGCGCTTGCAGCGCGGTAGTGGAATTCGACCCGTCCACCAGCAATTGCACTTGTGCAGAGTGTCCGGCGCGCACATCGCGCGTGAACGTTGGCGGAATTTCCAGCCCGACGTAAGCGCGCCCCTTGCGCATTTCGCTTTTCATTGCTTCCAAGTTTTGGACTTCGCCAACCACGCGAAATGTCTGCGTATTGACGAAACGATCGACTAACTGCCGACTCTCGACGGTGCGATCTTCGTCCAGGATAATCATCGCCATGTGTTTCACGTCGTTGTCGAGAGCGTAGCCGAACGCAATCATTTCGATCAGCGGCGGAAAAAACATGAAGAAAAGCGTCATCGGGTCGCGCCAGACGACGATGAATTCCTTAAAAAGGATCGCGCCAAGGCCGCGAAACAGTTTGCGTTTCATATTTTTCAGTCACGCCGCCTTCTGTTGTTGAGCAGCATGTTTGGCCGAAAGCTCGACAAACACATCTTCGAGCGACGGCCCGATCTCATGAATCTCTGCATGGGTAATGCCGGCGCTG
>QHOD01000226.1 GCA_003218615.1 Verrucomicrobiota bacterium | reverse complement strand
TGTCAGAGAAATCGCGAAGCTTTTTCCCAGCTTGATGAAGATCAAGCAGAAGTCATTGCGCGAAAAAGTAGCGGCGGTGTGGAACGAAGCGATTACCACCGGCTGCGGCGGGAAAGGCTGGACCTTTGCCGAACTTCGCGCAGTCAAGTTCACGTTATTGGCCGGCGACATCGACATGAAGTTCGTCGAGCATCTTAATTCCTGCGCGCTCCAATGCATCGCGATCGCCGATGTCCTGAAGCGCGCGTTCCGCTGTAGTATTCCCATCAAACGCGATTATCTCATCGCCGGCGCGCTCCTGGCTGATGTCGGCAAGCCACTAGAGTACGACAAGGACGCCTCCGGCACGGTGGTTCAGGGAAAATTTGGGCAACAATTACGGCATCCGTTCAGTGGCGTTGCGCTCGCCTACAAGCACGGCATTCCCGGCGAAGTCTTGCATATTATCGCTACGCATAGCCATGAGGGCGACAAGATGGAGCGCTCAATCGAATCAATCATTTTTCATCACGCCGATTTCGTGGACTTCGATATCGCCAAAGTTCTGGGAAAACGCGCCGCGAAGAAGTGATTGCGGCGAAGCGCATTGTTGAGCCTTGATACTGAAAGCTCGGAGACGTGTGTCGCCATGAACGAGATCGATATCGTGCGCGACATTTCGCGGAGATTCCAACAAGGCAAGGTCCCCTACATGCTCACCGGCTCAATGGCGATGAATTACTATGCACAACCGCGCATGACTCGGGACATCGACGTGGTAATCGCGATTTCGTCGGAAGATGTTAGTCGTGTCGCCGCTTTATTTCGACCAGATTATTACGTGAGCGAGGAAAACATTCGCGAATCCATCGGTCACGAATCGAGTTTCAACCTCGTTCATCAAGAGAGCGTGATTAAAGTGGACTGCATCATTCGCAAAAGCGGCGAATACCGGCGGACAGAGTTTGAGCGGCGACAGAAAATCTCAATTCTCGACTTCAGTACGTTCATCGTGAGCAAAGAAGATCTAATCATTTCAAAACTTTTTTGGGCGAAGGATTCGCATTCCGAGCTTCAGCTCGGTGACGTAAAGAACCTTCTCGCCACCGAATACGACGCCGACTATTTGCAACACTGGACGCGCGAGCTTGGTCTGAATAATTTATTAAAGGAATGTCTGAAGTGACTGATACGCCTCCAGAAATCGAGCGAATGGTGCGCGACAAAATCATGGCACGCTCAGGTGAAGAACGATTCATCATGGGTGCGGAAATGTTCGAGAGTGCATGCGAGATGATAAAGGCATCTCTGCCGAAAGATTTATCATTAACCGAACGGCGACGGTTATTGTTCAAGCGCATTTACGGGACGCAAATTCAAGCAGATAAAAACTGATATGGGCGTGACCCTCGTTGAGAAAATTGCCGGACGGCATGCGGATGGACTCGCTCCCGGCGGGGTGGTGCGGAGCGGCGATTTTATCTCTATTCGTCCGCGTCATGTGATGACGCATGACAACACGGGCGCGGTGATCCCGAAGTTCAAGCAGATCGGGGCCACATCGATCGCAGATCCGGCGCAACCCGTCTTCGCGATCGATCACGACATTCAAAATGTCACGCCGAAGAATCTGGAGAAGTACGCCAAGATCGAAGCGTTCGCGCACGAACACGGCATCGACTTTTACCCGGCCGGCACTGGCATTTCGCATCAAGTAATGGTGGAGCAAGGCTACGTTGTTCCCGGCGCCATGGTGGTGGCGAGCGATTCGCACTCGAATCTGTACGGCGCCGTGGCCGCACTCGGAACGCCGGTAGTGCGAACAGATGCGGCGAGTATTTGGGCGACCGGAGTCACTTGGTGGCAAGTGCCGCCAGTCGCCAAAGTTGTGCTCAAGGGAAAACTTTTACCCGGTGTTGTCGGTAAGGATGTCATTATCGCGCTATGTGGACTCTTCAACAAAGACGAAGTGCTTAATCACGCTGTTGAATTCGTGGGCGATGGCGTAACGAATCTTGCCATGTCCGCGCGCATGACCATCGCCAACATGACCACCGAATGGGGCGCGCTAGCCGGCGTGTTTCCGTTTGATGAAGTGACAGTGAACTATCTGCGTTCGCGGGTGCCCGAGTTCACGAATCCCAAACGCCCGGGCACGCGCGGCCCAAAAAGTCGCTCTGGTTACACGAACGCCGATATCGACGAGTGGTGGAAGAATCGCAGTGAGTTAAGCGCTGACGCCGACGCTGCGTACGCCATCGAACTCGAACTTGATCTCGCGACCGTCGTTCCGCATGTGTCCGGCCCTAACGAAGTGAAGACAATGGTTTCGCTGCCGGAAATGGAACGCAAACGCGTGCCCATTCAGAAGGCGTATTTACTCTCGTGCGTGAATGCACGATTCGAGGATTTGCATGACGCCGCGGAAGTTGTGCGCGCTCAGCGCGGACACGTCGCCGACGGTGTGGAATTTTATCTCGCCCCGGCGAGCGCGGAAGTGCAAGCCAGGTCCGAATCGAACGGCGATTGGCAAGCTTTGTTGGGCGCGGGCGCGATTCCGTTGCCGCCGGGTTGCGGCGCGTGCATTGGACTCGGTCGCGGTCTGGTGCAAAAAGGCGAGACTGCAATCAGCGCCACCAATCGCAATTTCAAAGGACGCATGGGCGATCGCGATGCATTCGTCTATCTGGCTTCGCCCGCCGTCGTGGCCGCGAGTGCGTTGGCGGGATTCATCCGCGCGCCAAAAAGTTTTGCCGAGAAACCCGCGGGCACTGCGACTCGGCGGCCTCAAAAAAAATCGAGGCCGCCAGCGTCGGTGCAGATTATGGAAGGCTTCCCGTCGAGCGTGCGCGGCCGCGTTCTCTTCATCGACAAAGACAATTTGAATACCGACGGCATTTACGCCGGCAAACACACCTATCGCGACGACATGACGCCGGAACAAATGGCCGCGGTCACATTTGAAAATTACGATCCGAAATTCAACGAACTCTATCAGCCCAGCGACGTCGTTGTTGCCGGATTCAATTTTGGAACTGGCTCGAGTCGCGAACAAGCCGCCACCGCGCTGAAGTTCAAAGGCATCCCGTGCGTGATCGCTGGCAGTTTTTCGGAAACCTATAAACGGAATGCGTTCAATACTTCCCGCCGCTGAGTCCGGCCGCTCAGGAATTAATTGTTTCCGGCGGCGCCGAGAACTTGGTGGCCAGTCGCCTCCGCGCAAAGGCGGGAGCGGGTTAATGCGGCAAGACAAGGAAGGATTAGATTGCAACCGGGATCAGCGATCCCGGCTACAGTTGAGCAACGGCTGAACTGGTCGCAATTTGCGACCACATAGCTCGAATGCGTTAGGCGACCCGCCTATGACGCAGAATGAAATCCGATTTGCCGACGCGCTGGTTCCGGCGGAGGCGCAAGAAGCGGCAGGAGTTGTTGGTAAATATCTCGCAGAGCCGTGTCGTGTTCCAACAGCGTTTTATCGATTTCTGCCAGGCGTTTCAAGATCGCGGCGTTTGCCGCGACTTTTTCGCGTACTTCGATAAAGGCGCGGATGACGTAGACGCTCATCGCGATGGCACGTTCGCTTCGGAGTATATTTGCTGCTTGAAGGGCGCCGTGTTCGGTAAATGCCCATGGGCGATATTTCCGGTGCTGGCCGCGCCCAGGCTTTAAGGTCGCAGTTTGCGACCGCTTCAATTCGCTGCCTGATGTGCCCTTGTCTAAGGTCGCAAATTGCGACCTTAAAGATTCGTATTCTTCAGCGCTGAGTTGGAACGCGAAATCTTGGGGGAAGCGTTTGCGGTTGCGACGCAATTGTTCATTCAGGCGTTTCGTGGTCACGCTGTAAACGCGCGCAAGATCAGAATCCAGCACGACCTTTTGGTCGCGAATCGTGAGAATTCTGATGTCTGGGGCTTTGTCTTTCATTCTGCCGACCGGAGCATTTTATCGTTCTCTCCTGCTCGCTCGTCGAGAAGATATCAACTGTTGGGCGGCGGGCCGCTGGAGTCGCTAGACGAAGGCGGATAATCCGCGGTTTCCCAAAAATCTTGGCGCTTACTTGCGGCTCGAGAGACGCGCCGATAAAGTCGCGATTCTATGGCTAAATACAGAATTGCATGGATGCCGGGCGACGGCGTAGGCAACGATGTGATGGAAGCGGCGCGCATCGTGCTCGATCGCCTGAAACTCGACGCCGAATATGTCCCTTGCGACATCGGCTGGAAATTTTGGTGCACGGAAGGCAACGCGCTTCCGGATCGCACCGTGAAGGCGCTCAAGGACACCACGTGCGCTCTCTTCGGAGCGATCACGAGCAAACCGCAATCGGAAGCCAAAGAGGAATTAGCGCCGGAACTGAAAGACAAAGGGCTGACCTACTTCTCGCCCATCGTCGGGCTGCGGCAGTTGTTCAACCTCCACACCAACATGCGGCCATGCAAAAGTTATCCGGGTAACCCGTTGAACTATCGCGGCACCAAGATCGCGAATCCCAGCGGCGCGGATGTCGCGATCGACCAGGTCGTGTTTCGTGAAAATACCGAAGGCATGTACGGCGGCGTCGAGTTTTTCCCGTTGCCGGAGCCGGTCTACAACGCGCTGTGCGCGAATCCGAAAATGAAGAAGTGGAAAGACAAGGCAGGCCTTGAAAACATCGCCCTCTCCACTCGGATCATGAGCAAGCAAGGTTGCACGAATATTTGCAAACAAGCGTTCGAGTTCGCCAAGAAAACCGGACGCGAACGCGTCACGTTGATCGAAAAACCGAATGTGCTTCGTGAAACTGGCGGCTTGATGATGCGTTGCTTCCGCGACGTGGCGAAAAACTATCCCGACATTAGGGCGGACGACGCGAACATCGACGCCATTTGCATGTGGATGTTCAAGAATCCGCAGGATTACTCGGTGCTCGTGGCGGAAAACATGTTCGGCGACATCGTCAGCGATTTGTGCGCCGGCCTTGTCGGCGGACTCGGGTTCGCGCCCAGCGCAAACCTCGGCGACAACTACGCAGTCTTTGAACCGACACACGGTTCAGCCCCGAAATACGCGGGGCAATACAAGGTCAATCCCATCGCCATGCTTTTAACCACCAAGCTGATGCTGGACTGGCTCAAGGAGAATGATATGGCCAAGCGCCTGGAATCCGCCATCGCACGCGTCATCGCGGAAGGCAAAGTGCGCACCTACGACATGGGCGGCAAAGACTCCACACTCGATGTGGCCAAAGCTATTGCGGACTACGCGACTTCATAAATCAAGATCCGCATCGCAAAATAGTGAAGCTCACTTTTCATCAGCACGCCGGAGAGCGGCTGGCTGAACGCGGCGCGACCGAAGCTGAAGTTGT
>QHOD01000225.1 GCA_003218615.1 Verrucomicrobiota bacterium | reverse complement strand
ACTCCCTACGAGGTAGCCGTGCGCATCTACGTTTGACAGCAGCGCCCAAGCAAGCGCGAACTTCGGATCCAATCGCACCGCTTCTCTAAGATATTTCTGTGCGGCAAGAGCGTTCGCGGCGTTGTTGCCGGTTTTGAGCGTATAAGCCAGACCACGCAGATAAGCATCATAAGCTTCAGGATTATCTGTTGGTTTGGCCGCGATAACTTGCTTTTCCTGACCTGTGAGTTCCGCTCGCAATTGGTCGGCGACAGCTTTGGCCACCTCACTCTCGACCGCGAAGATGTCGGTCAGTTTGCGATCAAAGGTGTCGGCCCAAAGATGGGAATCATTGGCTGCTTTGATCAGCTGGACGTTGACGCGCACGGCATCGCCGCTTTTTTGCACGCTGCCTTCGAGGATGTGGGCGACCCCAAGTTCCTTGGCGATCTCCGACAAATTTCCAGGCGCGCTTTTGTAATGCTGCGTGGATGTGCGCGAGATGACCTTCAGATCAGCGATCTTGGATAAGCGCGTCAGAATCTCATCCTGGATGCCGTCGGCAAAGTAGGCGTTCTCCTTGTCGCTGCTCAGGTTTTCGAATGGAAGCACGGCTATCGATTTTTCGGGAATAGCAGCCAGTACGCTAGTAGCCGTTGTCCCTGGAGCAGATGCGCCGGTCGGCGGCGGTGCTCGATGAACAAAGATGTAGAAACTGGCAGCGAGCGCGCCAGCTAACAAGAGTATCGCGGCTGTAAGCCCGAGCTTGGGCCACCGGGGCGTGCTGATCGGGCGAACCCCAGAAGGTTCCTTCCGTCTTCTTTGCTTAAGTTTTTCGGGGACTTGAGAATTGCCGAGATCGTCTTTGTAAAGATTAAACAGGCGCAGTCTCAGCCCGTGTTTCACCTCACATTCGCCCAGATCGTGCAAGTATGGACGCCAATGTCGGTATTGCCCTAAATCTTCGGCGACATGCGCGGACAAGAGAATGTGTCCGGCATCGCCGCAATCAAGCACTCGCTGCGCGACGTTAATCCCCGATCCTGCGAAGTTCGTTCTATCGTTAACATCGGTGACCGGATTGACCGGGCCGCTGTGAATACCCATCCGCAATTGGATACGCGGATGATTTCGCAATGCTTTGCTAATCTCGAGCGCACATCGCGCCGGCTGCTCCAGATTGTGAAAAAAAAGCAGCGCCATCCCATCTCCTGTCGGCATACGGTCCAGTTGCCCCCTTTCTTCCGCAGCCCGAAAACATTCCGCGTCTCGCACGATCCGAGTTAATTCTTGGAGAAGTTCAATCTGGTCGTTGACGAGTAACTTCGAGTAGCCCACGACGTCCATTAACAAGACATGTGCGATCTCCAGCGGGAGATCGGGCTTCGGCTCCGCAGGCGTCTGTTGCGCGTTCATCCTTTTTGCGGAGCCTAACTGATACCGCCAGCCGTGGCCGAGAGCAAATTGGCGCGGAGTATGGCCAGGGACTTTGTGGCGAATCCCCGGTTTTTTCGCGCTACAGCCACGTGGCTACAATTCAGACGCGATCGCCGGAATATTTATGTCGATCTTTGAAGGTGAGTTCGGCGATTCCGGATTTGTCGAGCTCGCCTAATCCTTCCGCGACCATGCGGTCGTATTGTTCCTTGGTCGCCCGCGCCAAAGGCAAATCAAGACCGAGACTGCGACCGAGCTCAAGCGCGATCCCGCTGTCCTTGGCCGCATGCGCCGCGGAGAAAAAACAGCTGTGCTCGCGATTCTGCATATCTTCGCCATCGGTCTCCAACACCCGCGATGCGGCGCCAGTCTGCGAAAAAACCTGTCTCAACATTTCCAAATCGAGACCAGCCGCAGCGCCGAGCGCGAGTCCTTCAGCCAGTCCAGCCGTGTTGATGTTCATCACCATATTGACCAGCGCTTTTACCTTTGCCGCTTCCCCCGCTTTGCCGATGAAGCGCACGGTCGATCCAAGCTCGTTCAAAATCGGCTCGGCTTTGCGGAAGGCGTCGTCTCTTCCGCCGCACATCAAATAAAGCGAGCCTTCGCGCGCCTGCCTGATGCTCGAAGCCATGCACGCTTCAAGCGTTTGCGCGCCGGCTTTTTCGGCCAGCTTTTCGACATCGACATGGACCTGCGGCGAGATCGTCGCGCAGTTGATGAAGAGTTTGCCGCTGGCATTCACCAGCAGATTGTCGCCGCTGCTAGAAAAAATTTCGCGAATCGCCGCGTCGTCGGTCACAACTGTGAAGATCACGTCGGATTCTGCCGTGACTTCCGATAAATCCTGGCTCGCTGCGCAACCGATTTCGGCCGCAAGCGCGGTCGCAGCCGCGCGATTCATGTCGTAAACCGCCGTGATATGAAACTCTCGATCTTTCAATCGGCGCGCCATGTTCGCGCCCATGCGACCGACACCGACAAAACCAATATTCATGTTTGAGGTTTGATGTTTGAGGTTTGATTTCTACTCGAGGTACGCCGTCCGGCCGTGAAAATTGCCGTCAGCTCATCTGCTTCTTTAAGGAGCTCAGTTAGCTTTTTTGCAGGAAGCAAATTGCCGTCGCGAATCACTTCCAACCAATACTCTGTCTCGTCGGCTTCTTCCGCAACGACACCCAGTTTAGCCGCGAATTCTGCGCGCGAGCGTGAGCGACAAGCGGCGCGATAATTGGCCCCAACGGACGTACCGCTGCGAATAAGCTGATTTCCAATTGCTCGACCAGAAGTGCTTCGCAGCAAATGGTCCACCAGCTTCAGAATTCGTAATCCGAACGCTTTTCTGCGCGCGAGTAGCTCCGCCTTGCTCACATCGCGATCCTACATTAAACCTCAAACATCAAACTTTCCCGGCAAAGAACGGGTTGTGTTCCTTTTCTTGACCGACTGTAGTCATGGGGCCATGACCCGGACAAATGATCGTTTCATCCGGCAGCGTAAGGATTTTCTCGAGATTGTTTTTCAGCGCCTCGTCATAGGAAACGTTCCCACCACCCATGGAGCCCGCGAAAAGCGAATCGCCCACGATCGCGATCGGGCGCGAGAGACCAGTCACCACATAGGTCATTCCGCCGCTCGAGTGACCCCAGGTCAATCGGGTATCGATCTCCAAATTGCCAAGCTTGAAACGTTTCCCCTCCTCGATTGCTTTTGCGCCGGGAACTGGTTCTCGTGCTGGGGTAAAAACGTCCGCGCCGGTTTCTTCTCGCAGGCGCGGCAGATCCGCGACATGATCGGCGTGCGCGTGCGTAAGGAGAATAAGTCGCACGCTCAGTTTGTGGTGGTTCGCAAAGCGTACCATTTCGCTGCAATCGGCCCCCGTATCAAAAGCTGCCGCCGCACGACTTGCTGGGTCCCAGACGAGATATGCGTTAACGGCCATATCGTGATAATGGCTGTTGAACTGAGCGAGGCCGTCCATCTGATCAATTTTTTTGGGGTGCCATTCGCTCTTGGCAAGTTCACAAAGTGCTCGCGCGGCGAGACCCAGAACCGGCGCAATGCGCAAAAGCGCCAGCTCATCGAAATCGCCCTCTCGCAGTTGACGGATTTTTTGCGAGCTGACCCGCGCTTTTTCTGCCAGTTCGCCATCGGAAATGCGCAAGCCGCGTTGCGCTTTGCCGATGATATCCCGGACGTTGTCTTCGAGCGGAACCATTCTCCTTCGTCAAACGTTTACCGGTTGCGACTTCTTCAGCGATATACCGTCACAAGGTCGTCACGTGGACGACGTTGGAGTTGACGCTGGTTCCTCCGCTATCGCTAGCGCGCAAGCGGTAATAATAAGTCGTTTTCGTAGTCAACCCGGTTACGTTCCGGCTCGTCACGTTGCCCACATTGAGGCTCTGATATCCGCTCACGAAACTGCTAAAGGTACTGCTTTTGGATACATCCAGCCGATAGCTCGTCGCTCCGGTTACACTGCTCCAGTGAGCTGTGAACCCGCTCGTGGTAACGTTCGTGGCGGCGCTGGCCGTAGGCGTGGCGGGCACGGTCGTCACACTGATGACGTTGGAGTTGACGCTGGTTCCTCCGCTAGTGTGGGCGCGCACCCGATAATAATAGGTCCTGCCAGCGCTCAACCCGCTCACACTCCGGCTGATTACGTTGCCCACACTGAGATTCTGATACCCGGTCACGAAAGTGCTAAAGGCACTGCTGGTGGACACATCCAACAGGTAGCTCGTGGCTCCGGTTACACTGCTCCAGTGGGCAGTGAACCCGCTGTTGGTGACGTTCGTGGCGGCGCTGGCCGTAGGCGCCGCCGGCACGGTCGTCACACTGATGACGTTGGAGTTGCCGCTAGTTCCTGCGCTACTGAGGGTACGCACCCGATAATAATAGGTCTTGCCAGCGCTCAACCCGCTCACACTCCGGCTGATCACGATGCCCAGGTTGAGATTCTGATAGCCGGTCAGGAAACTGCTAAAGGTACTGCTGGTGGACACATCCAGCAGGTAGCTCGTGGCTCCGCTCACACTGCTCCAGTTAGCCGTAAAGCTGGTGGTGGTGATGTTCGTGGCAGCTTTGGCTGTAGGCCCTGCAGGCGGAATTACGAGATCGTAGCCGATCACGTCGAGATTAATGCCTTCGGGTGAGCTGGCGGTCACATCGGCGAACTGGCCCGGGCAAACGAAGGCATTCTGCACAAATGGTTTAGTCTGGGGGCAGGTAGTACCGCCCAACCAATCCCCGAAATCGAAACCCGAGGTCTGATTGAAATTGACGATGTTTGTGGTTCCGCTGTTGATCGAAAAATAGCGCGCACCCGACAAAGTGCGGTTTCTCACGCCGGCGGCCGACCAACTGAACAGGTCCTGCGGCCTGAGATTGGTGCCACCCAAGTTCAAGAACGATCCAAGACCAAAAACCTCGTCCATCTCGTGCTCAACCTGACGCTGCGCATCATAACTGCTGCTACTGGGAGGCCGGGTAAACGAGAGCGAGATCCCGGAATTGAGCGTAACGATTCCATCGTATGGGCAGCCAATAGCCACGCTTCCATTCGCGCACATCCCTAGCGGGGTGAGCCCCCCGAGTCCAACCGCTTTCCCGTTGGCGCTCGTAACAACTATGTTCGTGGATAACGCACTCGCTGGCAGGCTGGCGTTCGCAGTCGTGTCATTTGCCGTCTTGGCATCGGCTTTCAGCGCGGTGATAAAAGTGCTCCACGCGATGGAATATATCGGAAAATCGCTTCGCGAGACCCCCGAGCTCAACAGCGTGCCATTGGGCGCCGTTCTGGAATACCGAAAAAGGATGGTCGCAGTGAGTGCGTCTTTGAACCGTGACTGATGTATCGCGATGGCTTTGTTGATCACTGACTGGATCGCTGCCGAGTTCGGGTTGCTCGTGATAGAACTATCAAACGTTGGCGTGATGACCAGCCCGGTCAGAGTGGTTAAGGTTGTGGCGGTCATGACCTCCGAGTTGCCGCCTGTGCCAAGCACGCCATAAGCCCGCACCCGGTAATAGTAGGTAGTGCCCAGACTCAATCCGCTCACAATGCGGCTTGTTATATTGCCTACATCCAAATTCTCGTAACCGCTGACGAAGCTGTTGAACGACGGACTAGTGGAGACGTCAAGGCGGTAACCCGTAGCTCCACTCACGCTCTCCCAAGTAGCCATAAAGCTGCTGCGAGTCGGTGCCATCACCGGTTCTAGTGGAGCAGTTTCGCTCGGCGCTAGGTTCTCGGCCGAAGGCTGCTCAGAGACCGCGCCGGTTTTCGTTCCTGTCACAAGATCTCCTCCCCACGAGACGTGGTCTGCCGCCACCGGCTGGAAAGGCGAGGCACTGGAACTCTGATTTT
>QHOD01000224.1 GCA_003218615.1 Verrucomicrobiota bacterium | reverse complement strand
GATGAAGGCCAGCCACGCTCGGGGTGACGGATTGACGGGGTCCAACGCGACCGCCTGGCGATAGAGCTCGATGGCCCGCGTCGTGTCCCCCCGGGCTAAGGCAAGGGTACCCGCGACGGTGACGAGTGCCGGATCTGCGGGGGCCAGGGCCAAAGCCCTTCGAACGGTCTCGGCCGCCCCGTTCCAGTCAAAATCGAAATTGAGTTGAATCTTCGAGCGGGCAAGCAACGCTTCCGGCAGGTTGGGCTCGATCGCCAATGCCCGCGCCGCTGCCTCGCGCGCGCGAGCGAGATGGTCGTCGAAGCCCGCCCGTCCTATTGCGCTGGAAAAGCCGCAGTACCACACATGCGTCTGAGCCAGACCTGCCCAAGCCAGCGCGAAAGAAGGGTCGAGCTCCACCGCACGCTGATACTCGACCAGTGCTTCACCGGCGCTTTTTTCCGAGCCGCGATTGGAATAAAACCGGCCCTGTAGATAATGCTGGTGGGCCTCCACGTTTTTCGTTCCGCCTCTTTCGGCCGCTCGCACCTCCGCTTGAATCGCCGCTTTGGCAGCCGGATTGGCGGCGTCGTTTGTGAGCTGACCGCTCACCTGTCCCACGATGGTTTGGGCGAGTTCGGTTTGGACGGCGAATACGTCTTTCAAATCACGCGTAAAATTTTCCGACCAGAGTTGCTCGCCCGTATCGGTGCGAGTCAGCCGGGCCGCGATGCGCACAACGTCGCCAGCCTTGCGTACACTTCCCTCGACCAGATGCGCAACCCCAAGTTTCTGCCCGATCTCCTGCGCGGTGGCGTTCTTGCCTTTGAACGAAAACGCCGAAGTCCGCGCGGCGACGTGAAGGCCGGGAATTTTTTGCAGCACGGTCAGCAACTCCTCACTGATGCCGTCTGAAAAATATTCGCTTCCCTTGTCGTCGCTGAGATTGGCGAACGCCAGAACGGCGACGGACTTGGCATTGACCTCCGATTTGGGGATCGCCGAACCGGCAGGGGTTGGCTGGACCGCGGCGTTTTTCTTGCGAGAAAGTTCGTCCTGCAACTCATCGGTGATTTTCTTGGCAACCGCGCTCTTAATGGTATCGGCCAACGAAGGGGACGCAGTGGCGCTTGGTTGAGGCGATGTCACTAGCCCCCGTTTGTCGAGCGTGCGCATGATCGCGGGCGCGAAAATCACTGACACGATGGCAAGCACGAAGGTGAGTGCGACGAGCAATCCCACGATAATAAAGATCGCCCGCGCGAGTGGAGAAAGTCCTTTACGCGGCGCTGTCGTAGTTGAGCGAACGGCTCCGCGCACTTTGCCGATTCGCGTCGGCGGGTTGGGATTGCCAATTGTCTCGGCATAAAGATTAACTAACGAAACAACAACTCCGTGTTTCACTTCCACGTCGCCCAGTTCATGAAGATACGGCTGCCAACGACGCTGTTGTGCGAGATCGTCAGCCACGCGTTTACTAATGAGAATGTGGCCAGCATCCCCGCAATCCATCACCCGCTGTGCGATGTTGATGCCTACGCCGGCAATGTTTTCGCGCTCGTTTGCATCCTTCACGTGATGGACCGGGCCGCTGTGGATTCCCATTCTCACCGGCAGACTTGGCTGCGCGCGCAAAGCGTGGCCGATCTCCAAGGCGCATTCCACGGGCTCTTCCACTGACCCGGTGAAAACCAGCGCCATGCCATCGCCAGTCGGCAAAATGGTAAGCTGCCCTGCAGCCTCGGCGTCGCGCACAGCCTCGGTGTTGCGGACAATCTGATTTAACTCCTGAAGCGCTTCTGATTGTTCGTCGGTCAGCAACTTGGAATAGTCGACGATGTCCATGAAGAGCACGTGAGCGATCTCCAGACGCAGTTTTGTTTTCTGTTCATCAGCCATATGCGATTACGAAACGGTGCGCCGCTTCAGCTCGGTGAAGAAATTGTCGATCTTCATGAGACGGAAACGGGAAACCCGTTGTAGGCGAGCGATTTCACCACAAGAACGCGTACGCCGCGAATACTAATTATGGGAGCCGACCTTGCGCACGAATATGTTTACCACTTCGCCACAGCCTGGCCCGTCAATTGTTCGATTCTCTCTCCTAATCGATTCGATTCGTTTTGTAAGCAGGCGATTTCTGCTTCCAAACCTTTAATTTGCTTCGCGACCACGCCGTCAAGCATCTCTAGCGATTTCGCTGTTAGTTCATACAACTCGAATTCGGAACTCTCGTGAAGCTCTTTGGTTGCTTTTAGAACGCTGGCAATCTCTCGTTCTAAGCTTTCCCAAAGCTTCTGCAAGTGCGCGACCTCTTCTTCTTCTCGGAAATCAAGACTTGTCCAACCTTGTCGCCAGCTGATCTTGGCCAACTCCCGCTTCGTTCCGTGGACGATCTTCGCCGCAACTCTCGCTTGCGGAATTGACAACTCGATTTTCCACCGAGTTTTGTGCTAAATCGATTAGACTGAAAAGCAAATGAGCATGGAAACGAACGGATTACCCAAGCTAGACAATCTCATCTTTGGCGAAATCCAAGTGCTTCTCGCTGAGAAACGAACTTCGCTGTCTGCTCTGCGCACTGGGATCGCCATCTTCGCTTTGCCGCTGTCCGTCCTGAGCGTGCTCATCGCGACCTCGCGCTATTACAGCATGGAGAAGGTGATGCCTCTGCTGGTGCCGCTGCTGCTCCTAAACTTTGGTCTGGTCGTGCTCGGCTCCTGGCTGGTCTACCGTTCGATCCGCCGCATTTATCACTTCGAGCACCGCATCCGCGAGCTCAGCCAGAAATATCAGTCAATCGCGGAGTTTATAGAGTAGCATTAGGGACCAGAGGTCAGAGAACAGAGGACAGGCGCCGCTTTGGGAGATCTTACTTCCTCGCATCAATAAAGATTTGCCAACGCTTTATGCTTTCCAGTTTCAGAATGCCTTGATCGCGCCAGGGGTCGTTCTTCAATTTCTCTCGCACTTCATTTTCATCTTCACCATTCACGATTAAAAGAGCGCCGCCTTCATCAACCAAAGGGCCGCCGATCAAAATAAAACCTTCAGCAACGAGTCGATCGATAAACTCCGCGTGTTCATACCAAAACGGCTGCTCACGCGTGCCCTTCGATACATCACGATTCGGACCAGCCGAAGAAATTACTACGAATGTGTTTTTCACTATCGG
>QHOD01000223.1 GCA_003218615.1 Verrucomicrobiota bacterium | reverse complement strand
GTACCGGCTCCAACGAGCTGACTGATAATTCGATTAGTTACGGGATTTTGTGGAATCGTCTTCGCAAATTCGATAATTGCTTCGCCGAATCGCGCAGTCGGGTCCTCCAAATCGTAAACGCGCTTTGTCTCTGGTTCTTCGCGCACAAGTCCTGCGCCATCATCCCAAAACGAATCATCGGCGCGCGCATCCCGGGCTTCCGATTTCGTCATTGCTTCGTCATTCGTCATTCGAGCTTCGTCATTTCTATCAGGCCGCGTTGTGCAATTCATTGTGCAACCATGCCTTGGCAAAGACCCAGTCACGTCGAACCGTCACGGTAGAGATTTTCAGGACCGCAGCGATTTCATCATGCTTGAGGCCGCCGAAGTATTTCAATTCCACGACGTGAGCTTTTCGTGAGTCGAGCGTCGCCAATCTCTCCAGCGCCTCATGCACATCGAGAATCTCTGTTGTCTGTTCGGGCGAGATCAGCGCGACCTCGTCCAGCTCTACCTTGAGCGCGCCACCACCGCGTTTTTGGGACTGAGACGCCTTGGCATAATTGACCAGGATTTGACGCATCGCTTGCGCGGCGACGGCAAAAAAGTGTGAGCGGTTCGTAAAGTTCGGGCGGGTCTGGCCTGCCAGGCGCAGATAAGCCTCGTTGACCAATGCCGTCGTTTGCAGTGTGTGCTCGGGACGCTGTCCCTCCATAAAATGATGAGCGAGGCGCCGGACTTCTTCATAGACCAGCGGGGTCAACTCTGCGAGGGCGGCACCGTCCCCGTGACTCCATTGTTCCAGGAGCTGGGTCACTCTGTGCGGAGAGACCGAAGGCATATCGATAAGGTTCTCTTTCGTATCCTATCACCTTCAAAAGCTTTCTACACGCGAAAGCTTTTCCGGAAAATTTTCAGAAATCCGATGACCAGTTTCGCCTGGCTTTCTTGTTTACCTAAATAGAAGGCAAACTATGAAACCCAAAAAGAAAGAAATCACAGCTATCCTCCGGTTCACCGTGGAAAAGCAAATTCCTATCATCAACCACGGGTCTCGAATCACTTCCAAGGCAATCTTCGCGCTGCTGCTGGCGCTGGGCGCGTCCGGGCTATTGGCGACACCCAGGTTCTTGGCGGCATCCACGTTCTCGGAGTGGTCGGCTCCGGTCAACCTCGGCCCGACCGTCAACACCGGGTCCATCGACGCCGGCCCAGCGCTCTCCAAGGACGGCCTGAGCCTCTACTTCAATTCGAACCGCCCGGGCGGCTTTGGCGGAAACGACATCTGGGTCTCGCAGCGCGCCAGCCGCGAGGATGCCTGGGGCGCGCCCGTGAACCTGGGGCCGACGATCAACACGGCCTCCAACGAGGACACTCCTTCCTTTTCGCGTGATGGGCACACGATGTACTTCAACAGCGACCGTGCGGGGGGCTTCGGTATGCGCGATATCTGGATCTCCCGGCGCACGAACACGGGCGATGACTTCGGGTGGGAAGCGCCCGTCAATGCCGGGCCGGGAGTAAACAGCGCTTTCATAGACGCCGGAGCCAGTTACCTGGCGAACGAAGAGGCTGGCCCCCCCCTGCTCTACTTCGGGAGCAACCGGACCGCGGGCTTGTACGACATCTACGTCAGCGCGCAGGCTGCAAACGGCTCATGGGGACCGGCCGTCCTGGTGCCGGAGCTCAGCAGTCCACTGAACGAACAGCGTCCCAGCGTCCGGTTCGATGGTCTGGAGCTGTTCCTGGACTCGGACCGCCTGGGCACATTCGGCTTGAGAGACCTTTGGGTCTCCACGCGCGAAACCACCCTCGAGCCCTGGTCGGCTCCGGTCAACCTGGGCGCTACGGTGAACAGCACGTTCAATGATCAACAGCCATTCATCACTTCGGACCGCGAGACGCTTTTCTTCGCCTCCGACCGCACGGGCGGGCTCGGGAACCTCGATATTTATATGACCACGCGCGAGAAGAACCCGCGCGACTAATGCGCTCGCGCGATAGAAGCTGAGCTTCAGCGCGATGAAAGGCAAACTATGAAAACCAAAACGAAACAGACTACACCTAGCCCAGGCATAAACAGAACCGGGCGGACTCGGCTTGTAGCCATCTTCCGCTGGCCTTTGCTCATCGCTCTTCTGACCCTTCCACAGATGATGCAAGCGCAGTGGACCGCGACTGTCGGCTCCCAGACCGACGACAAAGCAATTGCGGCTCTGGCTTTTCTGCCCAATGAAATCTGGATTCACGCCGGAGACAGAATTACCTGGACATTCGAAGCGGACGAGCCGCACACCGTGACTTTTCTCACAGCCGGCCAGGTGCGCCCTGATCCCACGGTGGGGTGCCCGGGCTTTTCGAGTGACCCTGCCACCTTCAATGGTTCGACTTGCGTCACCACGCCCCTGATGGTGACGGGGCAGACCTTTACCGTCATCTTCCCGGTGGCCGGGAATTTCAAGCTGACCTGTCTGATGCATGTAAATATGGATGGACGGATTCACGTCCTCCCGGCGGGCGAGCCGCTGCCCCACACTCAGGCGTTCTATGACAACCAGGCGGCGAGTCAGAGCGACGAATTGCTTTCCGATGGCCAAAAGGACATGCATGGGTCTCACGGAGTCCCTAACTCACCACTGGGAGTCACGGCGGGGTTCGCAGAGATCGCAGGAACGGCGGGCGGCACCAGCACCATCGTGGGTGTGCGCTTTTCCCACGAGAATATCCAAATCCATGCCGGTCAAACGGTCGAATGGGATAACCCGGGTCCACTCTTCCCGCATACCATTACCTTCGGGACCGAGCCGGTGGACCTCAGGAATCCTTCCCCCGACGTAACGGTCGATCCGGATGGGGCCCGGCACGCCATCATCGCTTCCACTTCCGATAGCACCCACTCGGGGTTCATCATTCAGGCGTTTCAAGAACGGCGCGGGCTGCCACAGTTGCCCCTTGGCGTGACACGGTTCCGCGTCACTTTCCCGAACCCCGGAATCTTCCCTTACATCTGCGCCATACATGACGAGTTGGGTATGGTTGGGCAGGTGACTGTCAGTCCCTAAGAGAATTGTTTTGTGAGTAGAGGAGAATCCGCCTCGATCTCAACGGACCTCAGTCGATTGTTAACATTGCGCTGATTCATCTCGGCGCTATTGTCCGCCGTTTTCGGCGTGAGCGATGCGACGATTTTTCCGTGTGTGATCGTCATGCGAGCAAAGGTTCTTGGCGTCCAAGCAAAATGCGTTGAGATTGGAGCGGTGAACTTTCGAACCTATAAAAATACCGATTTGCGCGTGAGCGAAGTCGGTTTCGGTCTTTGGACGATCTCCACGGGCTGGTGGGGAAACTTCACCGAGGGCGAAGCGATCGCGTTGATGCACAAGGCATTCGATCTCGGCGTCACGCTGTTTGACGCGGCTGACACTTACGGCAACGGATTGAGCGAGGAGCTGATCGCGAAGGCATTTCCGAAACAACGGGATGAAATCGTGATCGCGACCAAGGTTGGCTACGACTTTGTGCATCACGGCGAAGCACGCGGACGCGGTCAACGGGAAATTCCGCAGGATTTTTCTCCGGAAGCGATCACACGCGCAACCGATGCTGCGCTCAGGCGCTTGAAAACGGACCGGATCGATCTCCTCCAACTGCACAATATCCGGATGGAGCAGGTATATGATGACGCGCTCTGGACGACGCTCGAGAAATTAAAGTCCACCGGCAAAATCCGTTATTTCGGCATCGCGCTGGGTCCAGCGATCGGCTGGCTTTACGAGGGCGTTAATTGCATT